>DASQNW010000316.1:0-6762 GCA_035644775.1 Chitinophagaceae bacterium
GCAAAAGAATTGTAGATAATCATCGTGGAATTATAATCGCTAACAGTAGTTCGGGCGAAGGCGCCGAATTCCTGATCATTATACCTATCTCGCAAAAGAACTTTATAAACTAAAAAAGCGAAGATGGAGTTTCGCTTTTTAGTTGAGCTACTAGGATTCGAACCTAGACAGACAGAACCAAAATCTGTAGTGCTACCGTTACACCATAGCTCAATTTACTAGCTGAGTCGGGCGTGCAGAAAGGATGCAAAAATAACAGCAAGGTGAAACAGAACCAAATTTTTTAGGAATGGCAGAATATTTTAGCAGATTCGCTAACACGTTTGGAGCTTATACTATGCGGGCCAGGTAAAAGTTCTTTTTGCCCTTTTGCACAAGCAAGTAAGACTCGTGCAGCAAATGAGATGTGTCAATATTAAAGCTATGGCTCTCTACTTTCGCTCTGTTAATACTAATGCCCCCGTTCAGGATCATCTTTCGAGCTTCGCTTCTGCTCGGTAATATTTTAAAATCCACAAGAAAGTTTGTAATATCTACCCCATTCTCTATTACTGAGCGAGGAATGTCTAAACGAATAATGCCTTCCATATTCTCCAGGCTTTCCTTTGATAAGGACTCAACCGGCGCATTTTGATTAGAAAACAGCTTATGTGTTGTTTCCAGAGCCTTTTGAAATTCATCTTCACCATGAACAAAAACTGTTACTTCCCTGGCGAGAGCCTTTTGTAGGAGACGTTTTTGCGGATCTCTTTCATGTTCGAGTATCAAGGCTTCTATTGCATCTTTCGGCAGGAACGTGAAGATTCGAATCCACTTGGCGGCGTCTGTATCTGCAGCATTTAGCCAAAACTGGTAAAACTGGTAGGGCGTTGTTTTGGAGGCATCCAACCAAACGTTTCCTGCTTCAGTTTTCCCAAACTTTCCCCCGTCTGCTTTTGTGATCAGCGGACAGGTAAAAGCAAATGCTACTCCTCCCGCTTTACGGCGAATCAATTCGGCACCGGTTGTGATGTTACCCCATTGATCGCTGCCGCCCATTTGTAGTTTGCAGTTTTTATGTTGATAGAGCCAATAGAAATCATACCCTTGAATTAACTGGTAAGTGAACTCGGTAAAGCTGATCCCTGTTTCACTTTCAATTCTTTTTCTTACACTTTCCTTACTCATCATGTAATTGACTGTGATGTGTTTCCCCACATCTCTGATAAACTCCAGCAGATTGATTTTCTTGAACCAATCATAGTTGTTTACCAATTCAGCGCTGGTTGCATTGGTAGAGCCAAAATCCAAAAACCTCCTCAGCTGATTTTCTATGCCCGCTATGTTTTTCTGCAGCTCATCTTCGCCTAATAAAATTCGTTCCTGGCTTTTACCACTCGGGTCACCTACCATGCCGGTAGCGCCGCCTACCAAAGCAACAGGTTTGTGGCCCGCCCTCTGTAAATGCACAAGAAGAAGTATTGGAACGAGACTGCCAATATGCAATGAATCGGATGTGGGGTCAAATCCTATATAACCGGCTGTTACTTCTTTCTTCAGTTGTTCTTCCAGTCCAGGCATTATATCCTGAATCATGCCTCTCCAGCGTAGTTCCTCTAATAAATCCATTCCTGGTGCATTTGCCGTCAAAAGTAAGTTACAAAAGAGGTTGTGCAGACAATTTTAGAGTCGCATTCACGTTCTACAACAGCTTAATGGAGGGTCTATTGCGAATTGAAAAGCAAAAGATTACATTTGTTCTGCAACCAAAATCTAGGAAAACACCTATTAGAATTGCTTATCCGAAAAACTAAAGAATGAAGAAGGCCGCTGTTGTTCTTACATTTTTTTCTGCCCTCATTTATTTACCTTCTCTTGCGCAATGGCGGAAATACTCGAATGAATTTTTGAATATAGGTGCAGGTGCCCGAGGATTGTCAATGGGTAGTGCTCAAGTGGCATCTGTTTCTGATGGGACGGCGGGATACTGGAACCCTGCAGGCTTAACAGCTGTTAAAGATGTGCCCAACATCAATGTGATGCATGCGGAATATTTCGGTCAGATCGGCAAATACGATTACGCCAGTATTGCTTTGCCGCTGTCTGAGAACAAACGTACAATTGGCATCACGGCATTGCGGTTTGCGGTGGACGATATTCCAAATACCTTATTCCTGGTGGAGCCCGATGGCACCATCAATTACAATAATATTACAGCATTTAGCTCGGCAGATTATGGTTTCCTTTTGTCATTTGCACAAAGCCTAAAGCAAACAACAAACAAGAACGTACAATTTGGAGTGAACGCAAAAATCATTCACCGTAGCGTGGGCAAGTTTGCAAAGGCCTGGGGGTTTGGCTTGGATGCAGGTTTGCAGATAAAGCAGAACAACTGGCATTTTGGTATTGTAGGGCGCGACATTACTACCACTTTCAATGCATGGGCATTTACTTTTACGGAAAAAGAAAAAGAGGCTCTATACCTCACTAACAATGACATCCCCGTGAAGTCCACTGAATTAACTGCTCCCCGCCTGGTGTTAGGCATTGGCAGAGATTTTCCCATAAGCAAAAAGGTGAATCTTTTGGCAGAAGCAAATTTTGATCTAACATTTGATGGTCAGCGAAACACGTTATTGAGTAGTGACCCGGTAAGTATTGATCCGAAGCTGGGGCTTGAATGCGGGTTCAACAAGGTGTTTTATTTAAGAGCCGGGATAAACAATTTCCAGAAAGCACTTGCTGATGGCGACACAGTGAATCAGAAGAAAGTGTGGATTTATCAGCCGAGTGCCGGCGCAGGATTTCAGGTTCAAAATGTACGTATTGATTATGCATTTACCAACCTTGCTAACCAATCAAATCCCTTGTTCACACACGTTTTCTCCTTGCAGTTGAATTTAGTCAATGATAAAGGCAGGAAGAAAAGTAAATAGATAGTACCTATAAAACCCATGCATGAAAACATTTTTACTTTCTTTATTGTTAGCAACCGGACTTCTGGCGAAGGCGCAGTTGTACAATAACGAATGGATTAATTTCAATAATACCTACTACAAATTTAAAGTTGGCAAAACAGGGTTGTACCGCATTCCTCATTCTGCGCTTGCTTCTATAGGTGTGGGTTCAGCTGCTGCCGAACATTTCCAGTTGTGGCGTAACGGAGCAGAAGTTCCTTTGTTCACATCTGTGTCAGCCGGCCCTTTAGGTGCTGCCGACTATATAGAATTCTGGGGCGAGATGAACGACGGAAAGCCTGACAAAGATTTGTACAGAAAGCCTGACTTCCAGGTGAATGATAAGTGGAGTTTAGAGACAGATACTGCAAGTTATTTCCTAACGGTAAACACCAGCGGAAGCAATCTTCGATTAACTTCTGCAGCAAATGCAGTAGCAGGCAATACGCTCTCTCCTGAGCCCTTCTTCATGCATACCACAGGGTTTAACTTTCGCGAGAAAATGCACCCAGGATATGCTGTTCTCGTTTCAGGACAGTACTTGTATTCATCTTCATACGACAGAGGTGAAGGGTGGACGTCGGGTGACATCGCGTCGAATGGTACTCGCACTTTATCACTAACTAACTTATTCACTTACTCCTCGGGTCCTGATGCAAGATTAAATGTGTCGGTTTCGGGAAACGCGATCTTTCCGCGAAACTATCGGGTTAAGGTGAACGGTGATTCTTTAACAGGCGGCAACGTAGATTTTTATAATTACGCCAGGTCTGTTGCTAATTTCCCTACCAGCCTCGTAGCAAGCAACTCCGCTACCATAGAAGTTTCAAATGTTTGTAATCAATCTCCATGTCCAACGGCAGATAGGATGGTGATTCACAAAGTAGAAATCACGTATCCCAGGGTATTCAACTTTGGCGGGGCAGCTAATTTTGAATTCAGTCTGCCTGCTTCAACAATTGGTAACTATTTAGAGATCCAAAACTTTAACTCAGGTTCACTCGCTCCAGTTTTACTTGATCTGACAAACGGAAAAAGATACATAGGGGATATTACTTCAGCACCTGTCACTCGATTTCTGCTGGAGCCGTCTTCTGTTGAGAGGAAACTTGTTCTGGTAAGCCAGGATGCCGCAAACCTTAGCACTGTTTCAAGCTTTGAAGAAAGACAGTTTGTCAACTACAATACAGTGGCTAACCAGGGAGATTATCTAATAATCAGTAATCCTATTCTCTTCAATGGTGCTAATGGCACAAACCCGGTGGAAGATTACAGGCAATATCGAGCTACCGCAAGTGGAGGTGGATATACTACTAAAGTGTATGTAGCAGACGAACTTATCGATCAATTTGGATTTGGAATAAAAAAGAACCCGCTTGGGATCCGCAATTTTATACGGTTCGCACGACACAAGTTCGTTACATCACCTCAACATGTATTGATCATTGGCAGAGGGCTTGAGTATACATCACAACGATCATTGGAGGCGAATGTCAATACAGAAAGGCTCAACCTTGTGCCCACTTATGGCGTGCCTGCTTCCGATATATTACTCGCCGCGGAACCCGGAAGTTCGAAACCAGAAATTTCCATCGGAAGAATTTCTGTGATAGCACCTCAGGAGGTGACTGATTATCTTAACAAAGTCAAAGAGTATGAGCAGGTGCAGGCATCAGCTTCGCCGAATGTTAGTGATAGAGCGTGGATGAAGAATGTACTCCACCTTTCAGGAGGCCACGATCAACTGGCGACTCTTTTAGGTACTTCCATGAGAGAGAGCAAAAAGGTAATCAGTGATACGTTGTTTGGTGCTAAAGTGTATTCATTGTCAAAAGAAACAGCCAGTTCTATAGATCAGATCAATAACTCTTATATCTCTTCGCTGTTTCAAGAAGGACTTAGTATGATAACATACTTTGGCCATTCCTCATCAAGCACTTTAGAATATAACGTCGAGAATCCTAACGAATACAATAATCCTGGTAAATACCCTCTCTTCGTAGCTCTCGGCTGTAACGCAGGCAGTATTTTCAACTTTAATACCGGACGTTTTTTTGCCAAAACAGCGTTGTCAGAAAATTATCTGCTTACACCGCAGAAAGGCTCCATCGGTTTTATTGCCAGCACCCACTTCGGCATTGTTCATTACTTAAACATCTGGAAAAGGTTTTTCTATCAGTCTGTTGCAAACAAGGATTATGGAAAGACGGTTGGGGAGATTATGAAGTCGACTGCAGCGGGTGTATTCGGTTTTACAACACAGGAAGATTTTTACTCCCGTTCAAACGTTGAGGAGTTGAATTATTTGGGTGATCCCGCCATAAGAGTGAACAGTCACGCCAAACCTGATTACGCCATTACAGACCCGATGGTTAAAGCAAGTGCTTTTGTCTCTGTATTGCAAAAGTCTCTCAAAGTAAGTATCTCGATGCTGAACATCGGCAAGGCGATTAATAGAGATCTGGTGGTTGAAATAAAACATCAGGGGCCGGATCAGGCAATAGCTGTTGCGTTTAGAGATACGATTGAAGGGGGATTAAAATACGAAGATTCGTTGACCGTGGAACTCCCGATTGACGCCTCTGTGCATAAAGGCCTGAACAAATTTACAGTGACACTTGACCCGGAGAATGAAATAGACGAGTTGTTTGAAAGCAATAATAGTGTAACTAAAGAATACGTGGTGTATGAAGATGAAGCACGACCTGTTTACCCTTACAATTACGCAATCGTAAACACACAGAATGTGCGGTTTTTTGCATCTACCGCAAACCCGAGCTTCAAGAGCATGAATTATATGATGGAGGTCGATACAACAGAGCGCTTTGATTCGCCGTTGAAAAGATCATCCACCACAACCAGTTCTGGTGGTGTGCTGGAATTTACCCCGGGGATTAGTTTCACTGATAGTACAGTTTACTATTGGCGTGTTGGTGTTGTGGAGCCGTCAGTACCAACCAAATGGAGCAATGCCTCTTTTATCTATTTGGCAAATTCAGAAGATGGTTTTAATCAGTCTCATTATTATCAACATGTGCAGTCAGAAATCCGGGGAATAAACCTTGACTCAGTTTCTCACAAATGGAACTATAACTTCCGAACAGATAATCTCTTCTTACGTAACGGTGTTTTTCCTACCGCAGCGCCTCTGGCTGATGACTACTCCATTGCCTTCAATGGAGACGCAAGCTTTATCAGGAGCCAGTGTGGCATTTCTAGTGTAATTATCAATGTTGTTAACCCGCTAACATTCCGGCCGTGGTTTAATGCGAACGCTGGGCAGCCGGGTCAAAATGGTAGTGACGTGGTCTGTGCGAATGACAGAAAATATAACTTCCAATACAATATTCTTAACCAGGAAAAAAGAAAGAAAATTGTTCAATTCCTGGATTCAATTCCAGTTGGCAATTACATCATAATAAAAAACATTTCAGGAACAGATCCGAACTCAAACACCTATCCTGAAACTTGGCAAGGCGATACTGCTGTCTTAGGTTCTGGAAATAGCCTGTACCACAGACTGTATAACAACGGCTTTACAGAAATTGATTCTTTTAATCGTCCGCGTTCATGGGTGTTTATCTACAAGAAAGGTGACGTCAATTTTGTTCCACAATATATTCTTAGCCAAGGTATTTACGATAAGATAACGTTGTCGGTGGATTGTAAAACACCAGACACAGTCGGTTACATCACATCCCCTGTTTTCGGTCCTGCAAAGAACTGGAAGCAACTGTACTGGGAGGGAGCTTCTTTGGACTCTTTGGTAGGTGATAATCCGTCAATAGAAGTGGTAGGAGTAAAGGTGGATGGTACTAAGACTTCT
>DASQNW010000317.1:0-3578 GCA_035644775.1 Chitinophagaceae bacterium
TTCTTCTTGTAACACAGATGGCTTCAGTCTTTCGAGATACTTTAGTTGCTGGTACACGGAAGTGCTCACAGCATAGTTGATATCATTCCCAATCAGATCCATCAATTTAAACGGCCCCATTTTAAATCCCTGCGCCTCTAATATAGAATCGATGCACTCAAAAGAAATCTGCTGCTCTTCGGCTATTCTCAAAGCTTCTAAATAAAAGGGCCGGGCAACCCTGTTCACAACAAAGCCTGGAGCGTCTTTACAGACCACCATAGTTTTTCCAAGTTTCTGAACTAATTCACTTGCCTTTTGCAGTACCTCATCACTAGTATATTCCGTTTTTACAACTTCAACGAGCTTCATCACTGGAGCGGGGTTAAAGAAATGGAGACCCAGGAGGTTTTCTTTGTAAGGAAGTTGCCTCGCCATCTCTGTTAGCGACAGGGAAGATGTGTTTGAGCAAAATAGTACTTCATCTGAACGGGACTTCATTAGTTCCGTAAACAAAGCAACTTTTGCTTCGAAATTCTCAACTATAGCTTCAATAAAAACTTCTGCAGAAGCAGGTACCCTAACACCAGCAGTTAAGCGCTGCAGCGACTGCTGCTTTTGAGACACTGATAACTTTCCGCGTTCAACATCCCTGCTTAATGCAGATTCTATGCTTTTAACTCCTTTCTCCAGCACGTCCCTGCTTACATCAAAAAGGATGGTATCATAACCAGCCGTAACAAATACTTGTGCTATGCCGCTACCCATGGTACCAGCACCGCAAACGCAAACAGTTTTGATCTCCATTCAATAAGGTAAGCTTCAGGTATAAAGTTTGACAAATAAACCACAGGAATGTTCGTGCAACAACAAACTAAAACTTCTTTTTACCTTTAAATATTTGAACCATGTGGTCAATAAACAGCCGAATTCATATGAAACACAGGAACAGATGGCTGATCGGCATCGGTAGTTTACTTGCTGTTGCTGCTTCAGTTTTTGTATTTAGAAGAAACAGAAACCAGGATCAGGAAAAGCCGCCTAAAAGAGCACCACAACTGAACATCGAAAATCCAGGCTCACAAGACGATTTTCCGAAACCGCCGATGGAGTCGGAAATAGGGTAATGGCACGCATGCTCTTCAAGTGAAGAAGTCGTAGAGTCGATGCCGAATCGTCAAAGCCCGGACAAAAAAGCCCGCTGAACGGCACTGCTTTTAAGTAAGCTTTTTACTTTATCGTAATCGGCAGTTCAAGATTTTCCCACGACAAAACAATAGCATCTTTGGTGATCCGGTAAGTAAGACGTTCATTAAGTGCCGTTGACTTTCTGGGTACTGCAGTTACCCTCAATGCATCCTCTGATTCTTTGTAGTCATATGCTCCCCACTGGTTAGCGACCTTATTAAAAATTACCGTCCAATCCTTTTCTGTTGGTATCACAAAGAAGGCGTACTTGCCGGCAGGTAACGTCTTTCCTTCAACTACTACATCCTGGCTCACCTCAAACGTAGTTACCTCGTTGGCTCCTGCTCTCCACACTTTACCGTAAGGAACCAAATCTCCCCACACTGTCCTTCCTTTTACAGCGGGGCTGCTATAATTGATTGTGATCGTGGCCTCGCCAACTTTTCCTGAAGCTGTGGCAGCAGGGCTGGGCCTAGTGGCCTGTTGCGCTTTTGTGTTTTCAATGGAAAGCATTACGAAAACAAACAAGCATATAAGTGTAGCAAAGAACTTATTCATACTCGATTTTTTGTTGTTAACCAATGTTACAACTTTTTCGCTCATAACGGTTGTGGTGGGATGAGTGGTAATTGTTTGATTTGGGTGGGCTGTATTAAGTTTACATTTTATCACCTCAACCACACATGCGTAAAGCTTTTCTTATTGCCTTATCAGCAGCAGTCTCCTGCTTATCGGGCTACCTACTATCGAAAGCTTCGGTCGTTGGCAAAATCGGTATCAGTGTTTTCTACAAAGAATACAAGTTCCTGAGAACCTGGTGGAAAACTGCGTTTGGAATGTTTATGATCTGCTGCTTGCTTGTGTTTCTTCAGGAGTGGATTCAACGAAAGGTTGCGCCTTCGAAGGCAAAGTTTATTTACATGATCCTCATTTTAGCTGGAGTGGGTGGACTGTATTTTACTTACAGTGATTTCAGGAACAACCCATCACATAGATTTTTAGGAGAGCGATTTCATTTTGGAGGATATCTTTTCTGGATCGGCTGGATGCTCATCAGCCTTTATTACCTCGTGCAGAATCGACAAACAATTCCCGTGCAAACAAATTCACTTCGGGATGAAAGAACCGGGGTTTAGCCAATGGCTGCATTCAGGTCTTCTATCAGATCTTCCGCATCCTCAATTCCAACACTGAGCCTTATTAATGAATCCGTCAATCCGTTTTTCAGTCGCTCTTCACGAGGTATAGACGCATGAGTCATCGAAGCAGGATGATTGATGAGTGATTCTACTCCGCCAAGACTTTCAGCCAATGAAAACAAACGCGTGGATGATAACACCCGTCGTGCGTTCTCACTACTCTCATCTTTAAGCGTGAAACTCATCATACCCCCAAAGTCCCGCATCTGACTTCTGGCCACCATATAACCAGGATGATCTTCGAAACCGCACCAATAAACTTTATCTACAGCACTATGACTTCTTAGGAATTGCGCTACAGCCCTTCCGTTTTCGCAATGGCGCTGCATGCGTACATGAAGAGTTTTGATTCCCCTTAACACCAAAAAGCAGTCCATTGGGCCTGGCACTGCACCACAGCTTTTTTGTATGAAGTATAGTTTTTCTCTGAGCTCAGCTTCATTCATCATCAAAGCACCTTGAATCACGTCGCTATGACCTCCAAGGTATTTGGTTGCAGAATGCATCACGAGGTGCGCCCCTAAATCAAGTGGGTTTTGAAGGTATGGGGAAGCAAACGTGTTGTCGACGCAAAGCAATACTTTATGTTGATTCGCCAGTTGCGCTATGGCCGCAATATCTGCAACATTCATCAGCGGATTAGTTGGAGTTTCCACCCACAGCAGTTTGGTTTTTTCATTGATTTTAGCGCTGATATTCTCTACGTGCTGCATATCTACGTAGTGAAACCCTATTCCGAAGCGCTCAAAAACTTTTGTAAACAGCCGGTAAGTGCCGCCATACATATCGCTGCCTGCAATTACTTCATCGCCTGGTAATAACAGCTTGATTACTGCATCCGTTGCAGCCACTCCGCTGCTGAATGCAAGTCCATATTTGCCATTCTCTATTTTTGCAAATGCTTGTTCAAGCACAGTTCGTGTGGGATTTTGCGACCGCGCATATTCATACCCTTTATGCTCGCCCGGTGCCGCCTGAACATACGTGGACGTTTGGTATATCGGTGTCATTATTGCGCCTGTGCTAGGATCGGGCTCAGCGCCTGCATGTATATAGTTAGTACCTGTTCTCATTAATGTATTTGCAAGATGTTTCAAAATGCAAATGTAGAAAGATGACGCGAAGGTGAGCGACAGGTGTGAATGCTTACTGAATGTAGTGAAGCAGCAACTTAATACTTAATCGGCAATCGCACCACTACGTCGTCCCAGG
>DASQNW010000318.1:0-5537 GCA_035644775.1 Chitinophagaceae bacterium
ATGGTAGAATTCTTTTCAATGGAATACCTGTTCAAAATGGAACCGCTTACCGAAGCAGCATCGGCTATATGCCGCAGATCGGCCGCTATCCTGATAATATGAAAATTGGCCAGGTGATAGCAATGATTAAAGATGTACGAAACACAAATGAGCAACTAGACGAAGAGCTTTTTTATGCTTACAAGATGGACCAGCTGCTAGAAAAAAACATGCGCAGCCTTTCGGGTGGCACGCGGCAGAAGGTGAGCGCTGTGCTGGCTTTTCTTTTCAATCCCGAAGTGTTGATTTTGGATGAACCCACAGCAGGCCTGGACCCACTTGCAAGCGAAATACTGAAAAAGAAGATCATGGATGAAAAAGCAAAAGGCAAATTGGTGTTGATTACAAGCCATGTATTGAGCGATCTCGACGAACTGACGACAGATGTTATGTACCTGCAGGATGGAAAAATGCTGCTATATCAACCTGTGGAAGAATTGAAAGAAGATACCGGCGAAACAAAGCTTGGAAGGGCGGTGGCGCAGCTTATGAAAAATCAGGCTGCCACAGAAGAAACGAGGTACCCTATCATCAAACGACTAAACGTGAAACATGGTTAAGCTGTCACGATACGTAATCAATGATATTATCAGAAGCAAAGTAATCATTGCGTATACTTTGTTCCTGCTAATAACGTCCATGAGCCTGTTCCAGATGGAAGAAAACAGTGGTAAAGCGATACTTAGTTTATTGAACATAGTGCTCATTGTAGTGCCGCTTGTGGGCATGGTCTTTGCCACCATACACTATTACAACTCCTATGAATTTATTGAGCTGGTATTATCACAACCAGTGAGCCGCACTAAGATCTTGCTAAGCGAATATCTTGGAACTGCTTTCTCCATGTCCGCTGCCTTCCTCGTTGGTGTAGGCGTTCCTGTTCTTGCCTTTAACCCTGATGATATTGGCATTTCAATGCTGGTTACGGGTTGCCTGCTGACATTTGCTTTTACGTCGCTCGCTTTTTTAGCCTCTGTGAATTCACGCGATAAAGCAAGAGGCATCGGCACCAGCTTACTGCTATGGTTTTATTTCGCACTGATCTATGATGGCCTGGTGCTACTGGTTCTCTTTTCGTTCAGTGACTATCCACTGGAAAACCTGACACTGCTCCTCTCCTCTTTAAACCCTATAGATCTTGGCCGTATTGCAATCATGCTGAAGATGGACGTAAGCGCACTGATGGGATATACCGGTGCGATTTACAAAGACTTTTTCGGTAGCTATTCCGGCGTGCTTTATAGTTCGGGCATCATGCTGCTTTGGATATTACTGCCCTTATACCTTGCTGTTCGCACATTTAACAAGAAAGACCTTTAAAATAGATAACCATGATTAATATACTAGATCAAACTTTAGCCCAGATTGTTACAAGCAACCACCAGGCTGCATCCGTTTTTGAAAAATATAATCTTGACTTTTGTTGCAATGGAAAACGCTCGTTGCAAAAGGCCTGTGAGGAAAAGAGTCTCTCCGCAGATCAAATTGCAGCGGAACTGAGCCAGGCAATCGTCAGCTCCTCCAGCGCACAGTCTGCGGTTGTGAACTACCTGTCACTCACCAACCTTTGCGATTACATTGTGGATACACACCACAGTTATGTACGGGAAAGCACACCACAGATAATAGCCTACCTGGAGAAGATTGTCTTCAAGCACGGAAAAACATTCCCATACATCGCTGACGTGTTGCAACTGATGAAACAGCTGCAAAAAGAGCTCGCCGAACACATGTTGAAAGAAGAACGGATCTTATTTCCCAGGATCAAGCAACTGGAGAAGGCAAGGAGCCAAGGCAATGATACGATTCCGTCGCAGGAAGCCCTCGAAATGCCTGTATCTGTTATGGAAGAAGAACACGAACATGCAGGAAGACTAATTGAATTGATACGCGAAAAGACGAATAACTATACGCCCCCTGCCGGTGCATGCACTACTCACACAGTTACCTTGTCTGCGCTAAAAACGTTTGAAGCTGACCTTCACCAACATGTTCATTTGGAAAACAATATTCTGTTTCCAAAGGCTATGGCAATGAGGCTCCAGATAAATGAAAACTAACAATAAGCTGCAAAGCATACGTACAAAAGCTCTATAGCGTCGCCTATAGAGCTTTTCATTTACCGCAATTCTGCAGCAAGCCTCCTGGTAGCGCTTCTAATCTGAGTGTTTCAAAATTTTTTCAAGTGCACCAGCTGCTTCACGAAGTATCCTGCTCCAGCCAGCAAAAACAGGCTAAAGATCAATAAGAGTTTGGCATATTGAGGAATTGCATAGCCAAAAAGCAATCGTGCAGTAGGCTCTGCCACCAACAAAAGTTCTGTTGCTATGAACCCCGTAGAAAAGAGTGCTGCCCCAATCCTCATGTTTTTAAGTGAGAGCTCAAATTGCTGCACTACACACCCAACTATGAAAAAGCTGATAAAGCCTATCAACACCAGGTGCAAATATGCTATTGTCCAATTGCGATTTTCATAAGCCATCGCAGCAACTACTGGAAAAGCGCTAAGCAATTGCAGCAGGAATTTGACGGCAAGAGCAGAGAACGAAAAGTGGATGATCCTCCGTGTCAGTAGGTGTCGAAGTTTACATTTGGAAACATCACGGAACAGATAAAAGGCTGCAACTACTTGTAACAATGCGGCCATGCCTCCTATAAAGTTCAAGACTAAGGAAGGCTGGTGCCATAAGGTAGACAAGAAGTAAGCAGGCACGCATGAAAGGTTTAGAAGAAGAAACACGATAGAGCCGTTGTTAGCTCTTCCTGTGTGCTCAACACGATTATAAAAGAGAGAAAATGCAATAAACGAAAACCAGCCATTGTATTGAAAATGTAAGTAGAAGTAAATGGCATCATAATAAAGCGGACTTCCTGCTTTTCCCATTGCGACCAAGGGACCTGTGGCAAAAGGGCCAATTGCAGAAAGCACGAGATAAACAACGCCTGCTCTTAAAAATTTTCTTGCAGTGGTTGAGCGCATGAAGCCGGACGCTTTCCATAAAAGCACCGCAACGTAGAAGCTGGAGAGTACACTCAACGTTGAAAACACGATGCTGAGCGGCTTGTAGCCCTGGAACGGGAATACTATCAACATTCCGTAAGCAGAAAACAGCACGAGTACAGAAACAACACGCCAGTGAAATGTTTTTATTCTTCCACTCAAGTGCGGGAAGGATTGAAGCAACAGGGCCAGTATTACCGGCATCAACCATCCTCCAAACGCAAAATGAGAATGCCCGTGCAAGAGATTCAGGTAAGTAAAAGGAATCTGTGGAAGCATTGGAAACGTCCTTAAAAGGACACCGACCGCAGCAAGGAGAAAGAGGTTGACGAATGAAACTTTAATGAGTAAAGTTGATAACGATCCCGTGGCTGTTTGATACCTTGTAAATTGAGGTGGCTCAAGCAGTGGTGCTTCCAACGTCATCAAACAAAACTCATAAAGAAAAGCAAGCCTACGCTATGAGTGCATCACCTCTCCCGATGATTAAAATCATATATATCTATGAACTAAGACAGCGATCTGAACACAACGCAGAAGTAGTTTTGTGAAGATGAAATGGTTCAGCATCATACTCTTTTTACTCCTACAGACATCCGTCGTTGGTAGCAAGTGGTTGCTGGTGCTGGAGTATACGATTCACCAGGATTTCATCTCAAGCAGCCTTTGCGAAAAGAGGGACACTGCACCACTTGATTGCAGGGGAAAATGCCAGCTTCGCAAGAAAATGGCGGCAGAGGAAAACAATGGAAAATCGAATCAAGGCACTCAAACCGCTAAAGCATCAACGGCTGACACGCTGTTCACGAACGAGTTGCCTTCCATAGAATCATCTGGCAGAGCAGCATTAGTGAAGCTGTTTTTCGACCAATATTTGTTTAAGATCTACACCGCTCCGTCATTCTCCATCTTTCATCCCCCACTGGTTTAAACACCTGATCTATCAATTTTTGCAATTCATTCGCATGACTGTTCGCCCTTGTGGCTCTGAATAGTTACTTGCATTCACTTTAAAAATAACTGTGATGATGTGGTGTTTAAACCGCCTGATCGTAATTGTGATGTTGCTTTGCCTGTGCCAGCTAACCTATAGCCAGCACACCATCAAGGGAAAGATTGTTGAAGCAGAAACAAAACAGCCGCTTTCGGGAGTTTCTATTCAATGTACGGACAAAGCCTGCTCCTGTGGCTCTCTCTCCTCCGACTCCGGAGAGTTCTCATTCAAAACTGCTGATACAACCAAGCAATTTATAGTTTCATTCATTGGCTACGAAGCAAAGCAAGTGGCGTTGACTGCAGGTGATGAAAATATCGTTAGACTATACCCTTCAGAATCCCTTTTACAGGAAGTGGTGGTAACCGCCAACCGCGATGCAGTGAAACGGTCACAAGCGCCTGTGGCAATAGCTGCAATCAATATGAAAACTATTGAAGAAACCAAACCTACGTCCATTGACCAACTGCTGAACAAAGTAAGCGGTGTATACATGGTGAACCTGGGCAACGAACAGCACCAGATGAGCATCCGTCAGCCTATAACCACAAAAAGCCTTTTTCTGTACCTGGAAGATGGCATACCAGTACGCACAACGGGATTGTTTAACCACAATGCACTGCTGGAAATGAATATGGCAGCAGTAAAAACAATTGAAGTAATCAAGGGTCCTTCCTCTTCCCTGTATGGAAGCGAAGCCATTGGCGGTGCTGTCAACTTTATTACACTGGCTCCAACCACGCGGCCCTCCGCTAAACTGTCCTTACAGGGAAATGATATCGGCTATAAAAGAACCGATCTCCAAACAACATTTACAAAAGGAAGGTGGGGCTTTGCGCTGAGTGGCTATTATGCTAACAAGAGGAACAGCTTTCTCGAGTACAGCAATTTCAATAAAGGAACCATCACGGCACGTGCAGATTACCGCTTTAATCAAAATACTTCCCTGAATAACAGCATTACCTGGCTCGATTACTACAGTGATATGCCGGGTGGCATAGACAGCGTGATGTTTAGCAGCAAAACGTTTAAGAACCCACAAACATTTACCTACAGGAAAGTAAACGCGGTTCGGTATCGTTCTACGCTTTCGCACAACTGGAGTAATGAAAGCAAGTCCACACTATCCGTTATCTACCGCGACAACACTATACAGCAGAATCCAGCCTACGCCATTAAAGACGATTTTCGGAAGCAAGGTGCTAACTGGGTGGGCAAAAAAAACCTTGCACATGGAGAAATCAACAGCAGCTCTTTCAACAGCTATGCTGCTGTTGCACAACATAGGCAAGCCATCAATTGGAAGAATGCCGTTGCAATAGTTGGACTGAATGCAGACATCAGCCCTTCAGCTTATCGTGCTGATTACATCCGTATTGATAAAGATTCTGTTACCAAAAAATATCTCTCTTACACACAAAAGGATAGCACCCTCACTAACTACGAAACAGCCATCAACAACTACGCAGGCTTTTTCAATTTTGAGTTTGATGCATCTGATAA
>DASQNW010000319.1:0-2875 GCA_035644775.1 Chitinophagaceae bacterium
CGCTGCCTCATCAAGTTAGAGTTTCGATGAATGCACAGTATAGCTGCCCAAGAGGATTTAAACACAGCCGGCCAGCACTTGATTTATTTTGTTCTATCGATGCAGTCTTTCTCTATTACTAAATTCGAACAGTAGTTGAAAGCGTGGGTGCGTTATCCAAAAATTAATTGTATGGGCATGGCAACAAGCACCCTTGCGAGGTGCTGCAAACTGTTGTAGATGTATGTATTTGTTTACCTATCCTTTTTTCTGATAGGGCATATAGGTGTCCAGATACTTGTTTACTGAATTGTTCCAGTTATTTAATGTAGCTGTGCGTTGCTTGTTCATCTGATTGTTTGCTGCATTGTAATTGTTTACTGCGGCGTTGAAATCGCTCACTCCTTTGTTGTAATCAGCAATATCTGCCTCTGTACGTTTTGCTGCCGGCTTGCTGTCTATAGCCTTCTTCATTTTATTAAAGGCTTCTTCCTTCAGGATAAACTCTGATGCAAAGTTCATTTTCTCTGCCTCGCTCAAATAAAACTTCATCGATTCCCGGCAAGCAATGAGCAGCGAAGGATCGTTGCTATAGCCTTTCAGGTGCTTTAACTTCTCAAGTCCTTCTTCTGCATAAGAACGCAAGGCACTTTTACTCTGCTCAATTGCAGTTATATTTTTCATTTCAAGAGCTTGCAACAGGTAGGCCTCCTGCTTGTAGGCTTTAAAGAAAATAAGATACACCTCGCCATAGTGATTCATTAATTCTCCTGCTTGCTTGCTTTTGGCTTCGAGGGTTGATGTGTTTTCCAAAAGTTTAACATCGTTCTTGCCTGCAAATTCCTTTTGTGTTTGTTGATGCCGTTCAACAGCTTCTGCCAATTTTTTATTGGCTTTCTCCTGAGCCAGCATGTAGGCCTCCATTGCATCGTAACTTTGCTCCGCTATCTCTTCCATATTTACAATTTTTGCATAATCTTCATTAAAGACGTTATGCATCAATTTCAAATAAGCAACTGTTGTATCTCTATAAGAACGATCACCTTTCCATGCAGGCATTCCCTGGATGTCAAACCTCGTGTTGAAGATGAGCGAAACCACTTCCTGCCGGCGCTTTTCAACCTTTCTTGCGCTTTTATTGTGCCCAACTGCACTTAGGTAACTTAGATACATAGCAGTGATCTTTTCATTTGCCTTGCCTATATAGTTCATGTACTGACCTGCATGCTCAAAATCTTGAGCTACCGTCGTTTTCACTCCGCACAGAGCAATAGCACAAACGAAAGATGTCTTCAATAAATTCTTCATAAGTACAGTGTGTTTATGGTTTTGATTTGATTAGATCAGAAAGTATAAGGAACGCCTCTTGTAAATAAAAATCTTCCTCAAGCTTTTTGGTTATTGTCGTATTCAATTCTGCTTCAAACGGATCTTTACTGATGCGCTGCATTTGATATTGATGATTAACAACAGCAAAAAGCGACTTTGCGTTTTGATGATCTGGCGCTGCTTCCAGGCTTACAGCATCATAATCTTTTTTCCACTTCTCAAAGCTTTCCAGCTTCAGCGGAATTGTCAATGTTTGGGCCTTAAAATATTCCGAGTATCTCTGCATGGAACGCTTCACTGCTGCAAAATGATCGTTTGCCACCAAGCGGCTGCTGCTTGCTTTATCCAGCTGCTCGATATTTATAGCCTGTAATGATTTGTAATATGAATTGGATCGCACAGTATCTGCAGCAAGGGAATTATAAAATGTCCGCTCTTTGTATTCAAGTACATCAAAAGGATCGGGCAGCAACAGGTGCGGCTTTACACCAACTGCTTGCGCAGTTTGTCCGCTCAGGCGATAAAACTTTCCGGTGGTGATTTTAGCGTAGCCCAGGGCTGAGTTCCCATTCATTGTTGTGGCATTTGTATCAACCGGAAAAATTTGTTGCATGGTGCCTTTGCCAAAGCTGGTGCTACCGACGATCAAAGCCCGATTATAATCCTGCAGGCAGCCTGCGAGTGCCTCAGAGGCAGATGCGCTCTGTCCATTGATAAGTACAACCATAGGACCCTCATAGATTGTGCCCCTGTTTGGGTCTTTAAGGTAGGAGAGTTTACCATCTCGTTCCTTTACGCCCAGGAGCGGCCCTTCATTGATAAAAATGCCAATCAGTTGTAAAGCCTCGTCGAGGGAGCCGCCGCCATTAAACCGAACATCAAGTACGAGCCCTTCTATGTTTTCTTTCTTCAGATGTACAATCTCCTTTGCCACATCATCAGCACAACTGCTTCCGCTTTCTTTGCTCCAGGCGGTATAAAAATCAGGCAGCGAAATGTACCCAACCTTCCTTGGGCCGGATAGCACATAGCCTTTCACTTTGTTTTCTTCTGTTTCAATTTTTTCTTTTTGCAGCATCACTGTCTTGATACTGCCATCTCCTTTCTTAACTTTTATGGATAGTGGTACTGTTGTTTCTTCTATTAGTTGTTCTAACTCGTCCGATGAAAGCATCGTTACGTCAATAATCTCCTGCGGCTCTAATTCAATCTGCAGTAATTGGTCATTGCGGTGCAGTTCTCCACTTTTCCAGGCCGGACCTCCGGGCACAAGGTGGTGCACCAACTGCTTGCCTTCACGTTCTTTGATTGTAAAACCAAATGACTTTGATTCAGTACTTAACTGCATTTCAAAATCCTCACGGTCATTCGGCGAAAAGAATTCTGTATGAGGGTCGAAAGTTGTGGCAATAGCACTTAGATACGTGTTGTATATAAACTCGGGAACAGCTCTGTCGCTTGCAGCAGTCAGAAAACTCTTTAATATTGTTCGCCTTAATTTCTGTCTTATCGCTGCCTCTTTGCTGCTAGACAGTTCTTTTGCAGGCTCACCTTTTTGTTGTGCAAG
>DASQNW010000320.1:0-2268 GCA_035644775.1 Chitinophagaceae bacterium
ATATTGTGGATGACGAAATCCGGTACTCCGAGCTGGCAGTGCCGGTGTTACACGAAGGCAAGGTGATTGGCGTGATCGATTCGGAACATCCTGACAAAAACTTTTTTAAGCCGGAACACCTTAAGGCGGTAAGTACAATTGCCTCCATCTCTTCCAATAAAATAGCAGAAGCCATTGCTGAAGCCCAGGCAAAAGAACGGGAAGTGCAATTGCTTGAAATCAAAAAGCTGTTGGCCGAAAGCCAGTTAATGTCCTTACGGGCGCAAATGAACCCGCATTTTGTATTTAACTGTTTAAACAGTATCCAGGAGTGCATTGTAACAAAAAAATATGGAGAGGCCAGCCATTACTTAAATAAATTTTCAAAGCTGTTCCGGATTGTATTAAACAATTCCGGTAAAAACCTGGTTAGCCTGAATGAAGAAAAAGAGGTGTTGCAATTGTACCTGGAGCTGGAGCACATGCGGTTTGAAAAAAGTTTCGATTACAGCATATGTGTAGATGAAGAGCTGGATGCGGATGAAACCCTGGTACCCTCTATGATTTTGCAGCCTTATGTTGAAAATGCACTTTGGCATGGTCTGATGCATAAAGTTGCAGACCGTAGCCTGCTCATTCATTTCAAGTATCTTTCAGATGAGGTATTTCAGTGCATTATTGATGACAATGGAATCGGACGGAAAAAATCAGCAGCACTGAAAGCGCAGCAGAGCAAGGCCAAACGCCACCAATCTATGGGAATGCAGATTTCAGCGGATCGCATTGAGTTGTTGCAACGGCAGGAGCAACATGCAAGCCTGCAAATCGTTGATAAAACAGATGAAGAAGGAAACGCAGGCGGCACCAAAATAATCATTGAACTATCTACATTTCTATCTTAAAATAAACGTTATGGTAAAAGCACTGATCATCGACGATGAGGCCAAGGCCCGAAATATTTTGCATCATTATTTGGTAAGCTTTGTTCCTGAAGTCACTGAAATCAGGCAGGCTGAATCAGTTGATGAAAGTCTCGCTATTGCTGCCGAATACGAACCCGATATTGTGTTTTTGGATGTGGAAATGCCGCATAAAAACGGGTTCGATTTTTTAACCAGCCTTGCAGAAATCCCTTTCGACGTTATTTTCACAACTGCTTATAATCAGTACGCCATACAAGCCATACGGTTTAGTGCATTAGACTACTTGCTGAAGCCTGTTGATCCGGATGAATTAAAAGCGGCTGTACACAGGCATATTGAAAAGACGGAAACAGCGAGAGAGAAACAGGTTTTATACCAAAACCTCGTAAGCAATATTGAAAAGAAGGAGGTAAAAGACTTTCGTATTGCTGTCCCATCCGCTGAGGGTGTTTACTTCTTTACGATTGACGAGATTCTAAGGCTCGAAGCTGACCGTAGCTATACGCACATCCACCTTGTAAAAAAACGACCATTTATTGCTTCCAAAACCCTTCGCCATTTTGAAGAAATGCTGGATGAATTCGGATTTATCAGAACACACAAATCGCACCTGGTTAATCCCCGGCACATTACGCACGTAACAAACGATAATGAACACCTTTTGCTTTCAGATGGTTCGAAAGTGGAAGTTTCGCGCAGGAAAAAAGAGGAGGTGCTGCAACATTTGAAGCTTCGGTAGTCCGTTTGCAAAGTGAAGGCTGCCACTTGTTAAGCGGTTTTCTTTTGTCCTTTCAGTAGACGTTTCTTTGTTTTCAGGACAAAAACATTTACGATGGTACATAGTGTATTTATAACAACTGCAATGGCAATAGTGATTTATGGCGTGCTTCAATTTGCCTTTTTGCCTTATATGCAAAAACGAAATACCCGGACCAAGCCCACAAGGAAAAATTTGGAAGCCCATGCGGTGGTGCTTAACATACAGCCTACCGGTAAGTACGTTGGCAACCTTCCGCAAGTATGTATGCTGATAAAAGTACAGCCATTCGGCGGTCGAAATTTTGTGGCAGAGGCAAAGCAGGCGTTTTCTCCCGCGGAACTTTCAAGGCTGCGGGCTGGAAGTTGTTTAAAAGTGAAATATAATCCGCATAATGTAAAAGAAGTGACGGTAGTTAGGTAGCGCCTGATTACCCATTGTTTAATGGGAGTACTCGCTATGATGCCAATGAAAGTTATAACATAAAACATATTATTGCGTCTTATAATTCAAAGTAGGTGTAACGTTATTACAAAATCTTAATCTTCTAAAAATGCAACGTAGACAATTCCTTAAAAACAGCTCTTTTCTATTAGGTGCATATCCTTT
>DASQNW010000321.1:0-3976 GCA_035644775.1 Chitinophagaceae bacterium
ATGCCATACGTACATAGAAACAAGATTTGCAAGCAAACACGGAAAGAACGATCAACACGAAAATGAATATTTTACGTGTCCTGAAAGAAATGAATATTGGAATGAAAAACAAAACAAAAGCAGCGATAAAAAATAAAATAAATCCTCTCCCTTTCTGGTGTTGTTCATGTCATAAAATCTATAATCATTCTTTGAACCCTATAATAAGGAATAGCAGTAAATACTTCAGGAGAAAGAACAAAAAGCTATTCAGAACTATTGGTTTCAATTTGGGTGTAAATGAAGTATAGCGGCTAACACCTGGTAGGCGAAACTTCTTGTTTATAACGGCATGGCCTAGCAATAAAAAAGTGAACATACTGATATGCTACATGCTAATCTGGCAACAAGAAAATGAAACTGAGGTTACGCAAGGTAAATATATGTAAATTGCCATAGTGATGTGCCTGTTCGACTATGTTGTTTCACAAAGCGAAAAGTTCTCATTGCACTGCCGGATTCAACCGCTTTCGATTCTAACGTTCAGAATTATATTTAAGCCAGCATACACCATGATGCACGGCTAAAAAAGCATTACCAATTTTAGAAGGGCCATTATTGACATCACGAGTTTCATTGAGATGCCAAAACCTTAAAACCATGGCAACTATGTCATTTATGAAAAAGACCTGCTTTTTTATTACCGCCCTGTTTGGTGGCCTGGACACAATGGCCCTCCTAAAAATAACCACCTTACTTTACGAAAATATAACTACGCCTGTAACTCCGGGCGTAATAAAATTCAAAAGAGCATACTGCGCTGTATTTCGCCTGGTGAGTTTAACCTGCGCTGTCTTTTTTGCTGATAGTGCCATTGCACAAGTGGAAAGAGCACCTTTTCTCCCGACACAAATTGAGCTCAATCGCCGTTTTGGACCAAATGACAAACTCTCGTTCGCCAATCCCCCAAAAACATACCATCCTGCTACCTGGTTCCATTTTATTGGTGGGAACGTCTCTAAGGAGGGAATTACAAACGACCTTGAAGCTATTGCGAAAGCAGGCTTTTCAGGAATTCACCTGTTTCATGGCCAGTTTGGCGGACCATGGCCGGGCGTTGCTCCCCAGATAACAGCCCTTAGTCCCAATTGGGATGATGCTGTTCGGCATGCTGCTGAAGAATGCAAGCGCTTAGGCCTTACCTTCCTCATGAATAACACGCCAGGCTGGGCAACTTCCGGCGGCCCCTGGATAGAACCTTCAAATGCAATGCGTCATCTAATCTGGAGCCGTACAGATATTGCTGGTGGAAAGATTAGTGATCAGTTGTTACCCATGCCCGGGCCCAGCACGGAAGAATGGCGTGATTATAAAGATATCACTGTAATTGCCTTTCCTACACCTTCCGGCGATTCCGGCCAGCCCCTGGCACCCGCATCTATCACAAGCAACATCAAACGGGATTTGAAGCCCTATTTCGCGGGGCAAGCTAAAGAACCAATAAAATTGCCTCAGGCAACTCCCGGCCAGCCTTACTGGATAGAGGTTGCCTTTCCCAAAGATGTGTTATTACGAAGTGTTGAATTTCCGAGTGTTCAAAGTTTTAACCACGCACAGAGTTATGAACCGGGTGTACGGGTGAGCATACAGGGTATTCAGTCTAACGGGAAAATGATTGATATTTTGAAAAATGTGGACATGCCGCAATCAAACTGGCAGGATGACCAGCCTATTACGTTGGCATGTACTGAAACTCCCGGAATAAGAAAATACCGCATCTCGATAGAAAACAAGTACTACATGGAGCTCTCATCGCTTCGCTTGTTTTCGGCTGCCAGAAAACATAATTGGGAATCCGAGGCGGGCTGGACATTAAGAAGTATTTTACGTGAAGGCCAGCACCCGGTACAATCAGTAGCAGCTTTCATCAAACCAGGTGAAATCCTGGATATATCAGATAAAATGAACCGGGATGGGAAACTGACCTGGAATGCGCCTAAAGGGAAGTGGACGGTTCTTCGGTTTGGCCATGTAAACGCCGGTGAAAAGAACGGGCCGGCGCCCCCGGAAGGAACCGGTTGGGAAACCAACAAGCTGGCGAAGTCAGGTGCGGATGCGCATTTCGCCGGCTACATTGGCCGCGTGTCGGGACAGCGCGGTCCGCTTACCGGAGGTTTACTGAACGGGATGTTAATCGACAGTTGGGAGTGTCATACGCAAAGCTGGACCCCAGGCATGGAAGGTGAATTTGAGCGAGTTTCCAAGTACTCCCTGCGAAAGTGGTTGCCGGCTTTACTCGGCTACGTAGTAAAAGACCATGAAACAACAGCTCGCTTTCTGACCGATTGGCGGAAAACACTTAGTGAACTTTACACGAATCATTTTTACGGCCAGATGGCTGCTTTAGCGCACAAAAACAAGCTAAATGTTACCTATGAAACGGCATTGGGCGATGTGGTTCCGGGCGACATACTCGAATACTTCAAATTTGCGGATGTTCCAATGTGCGAATTTTGGCAGCCCATGGGTAAAAATTTTGTTGGTACGCTCAACTTTAAACCAATCAAGCCTACAGCATCTGCCGCAAGAGTGTACGGGAAGCCGCGTGTCGCTGCAGAATCATTTACCTCGTTTGAACTAACATGGGACGAGCATTTTGGCATGCTCCGTGAAGTTGCGAATATTAATGCGGTACAGGGCGTTAGTCACTTTGTATTTCATACGTATACCCATAACCCGCAACAACCGTTTGCTCCGCCCGGGACTTCTTTTGGCACAGGAATAGGCACGCCATTTTTAAGAGGGCAAACGTGGTGGAAGTATATGCCTGATTTTAATAACTACCTGTCGAGGTGTACTTATATGCTGGAGCGTGGGAAACCCGTGTCTGATGTACTCTGGTACCTTGGGGATGAAATTGATCATAAGCCTGATCAAAACGCGGCCTTTCCGGCGGGCTATAAATATGATTATTGTAACCCCGATGTGTTGCTGAATCGTTTGAAAATAGAAGATGGCATGTTAGTGACGCCTGAGGGAATCCGATACCGGTTGTTGTGGCTGCCGGATGCTCCAAGAATGCTTCCGGAAACACTTGAAAAAATATATGCTTTAGTACAGAACGGCGCAACAATCGTGGGTTCTGCTCCTGAAGGACTTGCCACACTTTCCGGCGGCGAAGCTGCCCGCAATAGATTTGTACAACTGGTTAAAAACATTTGGGGCGACAAGCGTACAAGTACCAGAAAAGTAGGTAAAGGAACTGTTATTTCTGGGATGACCTTAGAAAATGCATTAAGTACACTAAAGGTAACGCCAGACGTAATTGCCGGTGATGCCTTATGGTCTCACCGGAAAACAGAAGGTGCAGACTGGTACTTTGTCAGCGCACCTGCAGATAAAGGGTTTTCTGGAGAACTAAGTTTCCGAAACACTGGAGCTGTCGAGTTGTGGAATCCAACTACCGGCACTTCCGAACCAATTGCAAGCCGTAGAGCAGGAGATCGTACGATTGTAAACCTTGACCTGGTAAAATCGAATGCTTGTTTCGTGGTGTTTGATCATACAAAAGCTGCAGCTGCAAAATCCAACATGGATGAACAGAAAATTGTTGCATCAATTCCGATTTTGCAGAACTGGACCATAACCTTTCCGGAAGGCTGGGGAATTCCGGCTCCGGTGCAGGTCAATGAACTGAAACCATGGAAAGATCTGGATCTTTCAACGGAAGGAAAAGCGTTTGCAGGGACAGCAACATATAAAACGACATTTAAGATAGAGGAACCAAGCAGCCGGAACCAATATGTACTTGATCTCGGCAATGTTGATATGGCGGCGACAGTGATCCTAAACGGTAAACAAGTCGGTAACTTATTGTCACCACCTTACCGAATCAATCTTGCTGATGCTATCAAACAGGGTGAAAACATCCTTGAGGTCCAGGTGACAAGTACCTGGTTTAATCGTCTTGTCTTCGATGCCAGCCAGGCTGAAGAGA
>DASQNW010000322.1:0-19218 GCA_035644775.1 Chitinophagaceae bacterium
CTATGCTCTTAATGAGTTTGCTATTCACAAGCAGGATATTGCTCCTATGGTAAAGATCCTCACCTATTTAAATGGTGAACTGCTAAATACCTATTGGGCAGATGGGCTAATACTCGCTACTCCCACAGGTTCAACAGGTTACTCGCTTAGTTGCTCTGGGCCAATCATATTTCCCGATACATCGAGTTTTGTACTCACTCCTATCGCTCCGCATAATTTGAACGTACGTCCGATTTTGGTTCCCGACAACACGATCATATCCTTTGAAGTAGAGAGCCGTTCCCCTAACATTATTTGCGCCATGGACTCCCGGCGCGAAATAGTAGACAAAAACGTGTTGTTGGCGGTGCGTAAGGAAAGCTTTATGCTCAACCTGGTTAGGCTCAACGAAAATAATTTCCTGCAAACGCTTAGAAATAAACTTTCCTGGGGCCTGGATAAGAGGAATTGAGACATTGCTGCGCTATGTGCTAGATTTTCACACCAATTTCTATCGATCGGACTGGCATAGTGATTATACAACCAAAAACATCTCTTAGGCCGAGTATGAACTGTATAAAGTTAAACATTAGCTTAGCTGCAGCTTAACTACTGCTGATGTATACAATTCTGCTGCTGGTGCTTAGCGTAGCGTTTATTATCCTAGCCACAACAAGATTGCGCCTGCACCCCTTTTTAGCACTTATAGTTGTTGCTATTGCGTTCGGGTTAGCATCAGGAATGCCCCTTTCACTGGTGGCCTCTTCACTAAACGAGGGTTTTGGCGGCACCATTGGTCGTATAGGAATCATCATAATCGCGGGCACCATCATAGGTACATTTCTGGAAAAATCAGGTGGTGCTTTGATGCTGGCGGAGCGCCTGTTGAAATTGACAGGTCAGAAGAATGTGCCATTAACCATGAACCTGATCGGCTATGTCATTTCTATTCCGGTATTTGCCGATTCGGGGTTCGTCATGCTTTCACCTTTGAACAGGGCGCTGACCAAGAAAGCGGGCTTATCGCTCGCGGTAACTGCAGGCGCTCTGGCGTTGGGGTTAACGGCTTCACATAATCTTGTGCCGCCTACTCCCGGCCCTATAGCAGCAGCGGGTTTGTTGCAGGCAGATCTGGGGCTGGTGCTTAGTATAGGAATTCCGGTCAGCTTGGTTGCATCGTTGGCTGGCTGGTTATTTGCGAAACGGTTTGCATCCCGTTTTTGGATAGATCCCAATCCGCAAATTACAGAGGCTGAGCTTCAGTCTCAAACCGTCAATGCGCCTTCCTGGTACAAGTCTGTTATTCCTATTTTGTTACCGATTATGCTGATTGTACTGAAATCTCTTGCTGATCTTCCAGGATCTGCTTTAGGGCAAGGGCAGATGGGTGCTATAATTAAATTCATTGGCGAACCTGTTATCGCCTTACTCCTAGGAGTAGCGCTGGCCCTGACGCTGCCAAAAACCTTAAACAAAGAAATGCTATCGAGCTCCGGTTGGGTGGGCGCTGCCCTCATAGATGCTTCAATCATAATCTTGATCACGGGCGCGGGCGGTAGTTTTGGCAAGATGCTTCAAAACGCAGGACTTGCAAAGACTATAGGAGATCTAATGAGTGGGATCAACATTGGTATATTACTCCCTGTGCTTTTGGCCGCTGCAATAAAAACGGCACAAGGCTCGTCCACGGTGGCTTTAATTACGACTGCTTCCATAATGGCACCGCTGGCGCCTACACTTGGTTTCGATGGACCTGTGGCTAAGGCGTTGTTGGTGCTCGCCATTGGTGCCGGGTCATCGATCGTTTCTCATGCGAACGACAGCTTTTTCTGGATAATGACCCAAATGAGTAGTATGGATGTAAAAACGGGGTACAAGATTCAAAGTCTCGGTAGTTTCGTCATCGGAAGTACTGCCGCAGTGATGGTGTGGCTGGCCAGTTTGATTTTGATTTGATGTACTTCTGAAGATCGGCAGATCAGGTGCTTTGACTTTTATACCAAAACTCTTGCAGATTCGTTATTCACAGTTGTAACTATTATTTTGCACGTATGAGAAGTATACTGGCCGCGTTCATTTTCTGCCTGCCTTTTTTCACCCAGGCTCAAAATTCTATTGTTCAGGAGGGGGAATTCGGTGTAGGAATAGGAGCCGGTCACTACTTCGGCGATTTAAATACGAGGGCCCGACTTAACAGGCCAAAGCCAGCTGCCACCATGTTCTTCCGAAAAAACTTTGGTAACTACATAGCTGTTCGTGTTTCGGGGAGCTATGCTCAACTCGGGTACTCCGACGTGTATAACACGCACAACGAGTTCATGCAAAGGCGAAATCTCAGCTTTAATACAAACGTTTGGGAACTTGCGTTACAGGGAGATTTTAATTTCTATCGCTTTATGCCTGGCGACAAGGAGTTCCGTTTTACACCTTATGTAACCTTCGGCGCCGGTATTTTCAATTATGACCCATATGCCTACTTAAATGGGGAGAAGTATTTTTTACGGCCTTTAGGCACAGAGGGGCAGGGGAGTGCTGAGTATCCACAGCGAAAGCCATACAGTTCTATGGCATTCAGTGTACCCTTCGGTGTAGGGCTTAAATATTCATTTAATGAACGCATTAACGCCGGTATAGAGGTAGTTCACCGGTTTACAAACACCGATTATTTGGACGATGTGAGTACCACTTTTGTAGAGCCTTCCGTGTTTCCACCCAATCCTGATGGTACACCGTCACCTGCGCTTCTTCTGTCAGACCGTTCATACGAAACCGGCCCACTGATTGGCGGCAAGGGCGTTCAACGGGGCCTAAGTCAGCAAAAAGATCAATTTGTAACTGCAATTATATATGTGAGCTTCAACCTGCAATCCTATCGATGCCCTACAGCAAAATAAATGTTGAAGCCTCTTGAATTCATGGCTGTGCCGAAGTGAAATAAATTGTTTTCGTCTGGCTCAGCTATTTACCTTTGCTCCTCATTTTCCGACCATGGAGGAGTTGCTTCAGAAAATAGATAAGAACTATCTGCCAAAGCACATAGCCATCATTATGGATGGTAATGGCCGTTGGGCAAAGGAGCAAGGGCAAGACCGGCTTTTCGGCCACTACCATGGTGTGGAAAGCGTCCGTGACACTGTGGAGGGTTGTGCAGAATTGGGCATTGAATACCTTACGCTGTATGCCTTTTCAACCGAAAACTGGGAACGTCCTGAGTACGAGGTCGTAGGCTTGATGGAACTGCTCGTCAAAACGATTCACAACGAAGTAAGCAGTCTCAACAAAAACAATATTAAGCTCCATGTCATTGGCGACATGACTATGCTTCCAATTTATGCCCAAAAAGAACTAAACGAGGCGCTGGAAAGCACCAGCAATAACTCGGGTCTTAACCTGGTGATGGCGCTCAGCTATAGCGGCAGATGGGAGCTGTTGAATGCGGTGAAGGGAATAGCAAATGAGGTGCAGAAAGGCTGCATTTCTGTTCAGGAGATCGACCAATCGACGCTTCAAAAATATCTCTGCACCAGCAACTTTCCCGATCCCGAGCTGATGATCCGCACTAGTGGCGAATACAGGATCAGCAATTTCCTGCTTTATCAGCTTGCTTACGCCGAGTTGTATTTTACCTCTGTCCGTTGGCCGGAGTTCCGTAAGAAAAACCTGTATGAAGCAATATTAGATTACCAGGGCCGCGAGAGGCGTTTCGGTAAAACAACGGAACAAATCGAGAAAGTTCAAAGCCAGTGAGCTGGTGGCCTTTACACGTTTATACGATCCATGATTTTGAATTCTTATTTAACAAAACCGTTTGAAATTTCCCCTTTAATTTGCTGCTGCAGACCACGTCTGAGCCTCTTTGCAACCGTATTTGACTGACCGAACAATTGATATGCTACCATTATTCCGATTCTTTGCTTTAACTACCTGCTTCTTTTTCTCAGCAGCAGCTTCAGCACAGGACCTTGACACCACCCGCCCAACTTCTGTTGACCCTGGTTTATTAGCAATTGAGCAGGCTCGGATCCCTAAAGAATACACCATTCGCTCTATAAAGGTTTCTGGTATCAATTATTTAGACACTGCAATTGTTCAATCCATTTCAGGCCTTCAGCCAGGTGATAAGATGATGATTCCCGGCAGCGACGCATTCTCAAAAGCTATTAATAACCTTTGGAGGCAAAAACTCTTTTCGAATATCCAGATCTTCATCACTTCTATGCAAGATGAAAACATAGATCTTGAGATCAGCGTTCAGGAACGGCCAAAGCTTGGGAGTTATAAGTTCGTAGGGGTAAAGAAAACTGAAGCCGACGAGCTGGAAAAGAAAGCTGGACTGGTGAAGTCTACCATTATCACAGAAAACACCAGGAGAAGTGCAGTTGAGTCAATAAAAAAATTCTTTGCAGGCAAAGGATACAAAAATGTGCAAGTGCGCATTGAAGAGAAAAATGATCCTTCGATCGCAAATTCCAATGCGCTGATTTTTCATATCAACAAAGGCAATAAAGTAAAGGTGAACGAGGTGAACTTTTACGGAAATCAACAAGTAAGCGATCTTAGATTGAAGAAGGATATGAAGGGTACTAAAGAGATGACGAAGCTTACATTGTCTCCCTCTGAAACGATAAGTCCTTACGGTACAAATGAGAAGCCTTCATTTAAAGAATATGTTAGAAACTGGGGCTTTCTGTCGTTAAGCAAAACCAAGGTATTGCTTGATCCATATTTCCGATTTAAACTGTTTTCGTCTGCAAAGTTCGACGAGAAGAAATATGAAGAGGATAAGGAAAAAGTTCTTCAACGGTACAATGCCTTAGGCTACAGAGATGCACAGATTGTTGCTGACACAATGTACTATACGAAAGAGGGCAATTTGAATATTGACTTGAAAGTTGAAGAAGGTCGTAAATACTATTTTGGTGATATCTCCTGGCGCGGCAACACAAAATATTCCGATTCACTCCTGAATGTTATTCTTGATGTGAAAAAAGGTGATGTCTATGATCTCGAAACATTAAACAGGCGATTGGGAAAACAATTAAGTCCTAATGGTGGTGCTGATATCAGCAGCTTGTATATGGATGATGGCTACCTCTTTTTCAGAGCAGAACCTGTGGAAACTTCAGTGTACAACGACACAATAGATCATGAGATCCGCATTATGGAAGGCCCGCAGGCTACCATACGTAACGTGAATATTTACGGCAACGAAAAAACAAAGGACCACGTTATACGGCGCGAGCTTCGTACTGTGCCAGGTGAGAAATTTAGCCGTTCTGATTTAATCCGCTCACAACGCGAGTTGGCACAATTACAATATTTCAACCAGGAAAAGATTGAACCCGGCGTTGTACCAAACCAGGAAGACGGTACCGTAGATATCAATTGGAAATTGGAAGAAAAATCTTCTGACCAGCTAGAGCTTTCTGCAGGATGGGGTGGCGGTATCGGCCTAACCGGAACACTGGGGGTAACGTTCAACAATTTTTCCATCAACAACATCACAAAGAAAGAATCGTGGGATCCCTTACCTACAGGTGATGGCCAGAAGTTAAGCATGCGCATACAATCGAATGGTCGTGCGTTTAGGTCATATAACTTTTCATTTACTGAACCCTGGCTTGGTGGTAAAAAGAGAAACTCTCTAACCGTAAGCTTCTATAACAGCAAATACGCCAATGCTTTTGATTATAGAACTGGTCGACTGCTGAAGTCAAGAGCAGATTCAAGCTTTTTAAGAGTGGTTGGAGCTGGTATTTCACTCGGTAAACAATTAAAGTGGCCAGACGATTATTTCAGCCTTGTTTATTCTTTGAATTACACTCAATACACGCTGAAGAATTACGGCTTTTCGGGGTTTGGATTTACCAACGGCACCTCCAACAACGTGAGCATGAAGATAGCCTTGCAGCGATCTTCAGTGTTCGATCCAACTTTCCCGAGGAGCGGATCTAATTTCGTGGCAAGCGTTCAATTTACTCCTCCATACTCTTCGTTTAACAAAGACCTTGTAACAAAAGGTAACCCTTTCGAAAAGCCGGAGTTTCATAAGTGGAAGTTCAATTCAGAATGGTTTGTGCCGATTGGTCGTGCCGGCGGTGCAGACAAAAATCGCCAGCTGGTTTTGAAAATGGCTGCGAAGTATGGCTTTATGGGCCGTTACAACAGCAAAATTGATTTCTCACCATTTGAACGCTTCCAGGTTGGCGGCGATGGTTTAACGAACAATTTCGGTTTGTTTGGTTACGATATCATTGCCCTTCGTGGTTATCCGGTATTTGAGTCATCGAACCCATCGGTTAATCCTGATATTAATAATGCAAACAGGTATTTCACCATATTTAATAAATACCAGTTAGAGTTGCGATATCCTTTGGTGACCAATCCAAGCAGCACCATCTATGGCCTGGCGTTTTTCGATGCTGCTAATGGATGGTACTCGTTCAAGGATTACAACCCGTTTCGTTTGCGTAGAAGCGCAGGTTTAGGAGCGCGGTTCTTCCTACCAATGTTTGGCTTGCTTGGTTTTGACTATGGAATCGGTCTTGACAGAATCACTCCGGGAGGAGGCCTGAAAAACGCTTCGAGGTTCACTTTCATGCTTGGCTTCGAACCCGAATAATGCGATTTTTTACACCATTTTTCAAAGCTGATAATTTCTCTACCATGAAAAAGTTTCTACTGTTGGCATGTATTGTAGCATTCTCAGGGTATGTGCAAGCGCAGCGTTATGCAATCATTGACACAAAGTTTATTTTAGACAGACTGCCCGATTATAAGCAGGCTCAGAAGCAGCTCGACGATGTTGCTGTCGGCTGGCAAAAAGAGATAGATGGTCAGCAGCAGGAGCTTGACCGCATGTACAAAGACTACGATGCCGAGCAGGTAATGCTAAGCGCGGAACTTAGGAAGAAAAGAGAGGATCAACTTTTTGTAAAGGAGAAAAACCTTCGAGATCTGCAACGAAAGCGCTTCGGGTTTGAAGGAGATCTGTTCAAAAGAAGGCAGGAGTTGATTAAGCCGATTCAGGACAAGGTATATAATGCAGTGCAAAAGTTGGCCGTACAGCGTGGTTATGACTTTATCCTGGATAAGAGTGAGGGAATTACCGTTATCTTTGCCGACCCCAAATTAGAAAAAAGCGAAGATGTCTTGAGAGAAATGGGAGTGAAGTAATAAACTCTGATTTAACTAAGTTCCCATACAACCATAACCAAAGAAAAACACATCATTAATACAACTCAAAAAACGCAAATGAACAAGATCAAATTATTAGTGGCGGCTGCTGTGATCTTCATTTCTGCAGGTACTGCCACGGCCCAGAAAACCGGTTATATTAGCCTTGACCAGGTAGTTTCGTTAATGCCTGAAACTGCAAAGCTGGATTCTCTGTTGAGAAAATACCAGGCTGATACCTTAAACTCTCAGTTCGCTTACATTGTGCAGGAGTATAACAGGAAGGACAGTATGGTGAACACAAAAGATTCCGCGAAATTGAGTGCTGCCGTAAAGACCCAGGTGCGGCAGGAGCTTGAACAATATGCCTACCAAATACAAAACTGGCAAGGGATTTCACAACAAGCAATGCAGGCAAAACAGCAAGACCTTTTGGAACCTATTTACCGCCGGGTAGAAACTGCGCTCCAGGCTGTAGCGAAGGAAAATGGCTACGCCTATGTTTTGAACCGCGAAGCTTTACTTATTATGCCCCCTGCGGACGATCTGCTGCCGTTAGTAGCAAAAAGGCTCAATTTAAAAATGCCAAGCCCCACTGCAAGTGCAGCGGGATCATCAGCACCAGCTAAGAAATAAAACAACTTGTTAGTAGATAATTGGTCCCGCTTCGGCGGGACTTTTTATTTTTAGCATCTCAACAAACTTCATGTCACCGATTGGTGTATTCGACTCAGGCTACGGTGGGCTCACGGTTTTTAAAGAACTGGTGCATCAATTGCCGTCATATGATTTCATTTATTTGGGTGATAACAGCAGGGCGCCATATGGCACCCGCTCCTTTGAAACAGTATATAAGTACACGCTTGAATGTGTAAAGTGGTTGCTGCAACAAAAATGTCCACTCATCATCCTCGCCTGCAACACCGCTTCTGCTAAAGCCCTGCGATCTATTCAACAGAACGATCTAGAATTGCTTGATCCTAAAGCCAGGGTGTTGGGAGTCATTCGGCCAACAGCTGAAGTTATAGGCCAGTATTCAAAAACAAGGAATGTTGGCATCCTTGCTACCAATGGTACAGTGCAATCGAACTCTTATGCAATGGAGGTGCAGAAGTTTTATCCGGAAGTGACGGTTACGCAGGAGGCTTGTCCCTTGTGGGTGCCACTGGTTGAAAACAATGAACACGAAAGCGCCGGGGCAGATTATTTCGTAAAGAAATACATCAACAATATTCTGGAGAAAAACTCACGTATTGATACCTTACTATTGGCTTGTACGCACTATCCATTGCTGAAGAACAAACTACAATTGAACCTACCTCCTAATGTACAGCTGATCTCACAGGGTGAAATAGTTGCAGCCAGTTTGAAACTTTATCTGCAACGTCATCCAGAGCTTGAAGAAAGAATTACAAGAACAGGCGAGCGACTCTTTTACACTACTGATTCTAATGAAGATTTCGATAATCACGCGAGCATATTCTACGGCACAAAAGTCAAGTCTGAGCACGTTGATCTGTAATCCTATAAGAGAAGAGGGGTAACTGGAACCTTGTAGTTGATTTTAATGCTATTGCATCGCCACGTTCACATAAAACCACACCACTACCGAAGCAAAAAGCAACGAATCAAATCGGTCTAAAAAGCCGCCGTGGCCAGGCATCATGCTGCCGCTGTCTTTTACTCCCGCCATTCTTTTCAGCTTGCTTTGAAACAAATCGCCAAATGTGCCACAAATGCTTGATAGAAGTGCAATAGCTGCCGTATGACCGACAGATAAGAGCTGCGTGTAAAAAGCGACAAAACACATGACACCTGCAGAAAGCACAATTCCACCAATAGTACCCTCCCAGGTTTTCTTTGGCGAAATGGAAGAGAGCCGTGTTTTACCAACTAAAGATCCTGTGAGGTATGCCAGCGTATCGTTCAGCCAAAGAGTAAATATCACTAGTAGAGGAATGACAAGATTAAGATTGGAGTATTCTTCTGTCCAATAATTTCGCAGGTTTATCATAAGACCAAGTGGCAAGGATATATAGAACAAGCCAAAGAACAGATAACCTGTATTTACGAAAGGATAGGGTCTTGCGTGTAAAATCGCGGTCAACGGGAGCAAAAACATCATTGCCAACCCAAGCCACCAACCTATGCTGGAAATAAAAACGCCGAATACCTGCAATTCCTGGTTTGTGAAATACAACAACAGGCACCATCCAGCAACTGCAAAGCTGAACTTTTGAATGGAAGATGCATCAGCTGAACCTTTGGCTATTTTCGGCACAAGTCGTTGGTACTCTCTCCAGGCAGCAAAATGGATAATGGTAAAAAGAAGAAAAAATGACCACCTGTTCCATACCAAGCCTGACAACATAACTGCCATGAAAACTAAAGCAGATATAGTACGTTGTTTGAAAGTTTGCCAATTCAATGCCATCTGCAAATATCAAAAAGAAAGGTCCTGGTGTTCGGCAATGCTATCATTCCTGTAAACTTTATCGTAAGTGGTGGTAGAATTCTTTTTCATCACCCAAATCAATAACCCAACTATCACTGCGCTTACCAGTGCTAAGATTGTTCGAGCAGGTTCGTTAAATAATGTCGCTTCTGTATTCTCCAAAAATTGCGGCTGAAAATAGGATAAAACAATAAAAAAGGCATCGTAAACAAAATGTGCGATAATGGATGGCCACAAGCTACCACTATACCAATAAAGAGCACCTAGCAAAATGCCCAGTAGCAGGCGGGGAATGAAACCAAAAAACTGTATGTGTAGTGCAGAGAAAAGTATGGCTGTCACAATAATTCCTAGCCATGCGTGTTTGCACGCCTTAATAAACAGCCGCTGAAGTACACCACGGAAAAACAGCTCTTCGCCGACCCCCGCAAACACCGCTATGAAAATGACATTGGAAATCAGCTCCCCTATATTTCTCCTGCCCAACATGAACTTAATCTGTTGAGCCGCTTCGTCTTCCATGCTTTTCATCCATTGCTGCGCACCACCGAAATTAATCTTCCTGTTTATCAGGCCTGTATATTCTACCAAAGGAATGGCGAACAACAAAACGGCTATACCTGCGATCCAGTAAATGGCTTTGGGGTTTCTGTTCAATCCGATGTAATCAAGCGGAGCCGGATCTGAGAAGTAGGCGAATAATAAAGATGGGATTACAAACAACCCTAAAAACTGTATCAGCAGCATACCTCTAACGTAGGTCAGCATTCCGGGACTCTTTATATCCCACTTAGATGTATCACTCAGTTCAAACATACTAATGCCGGTAAGCGGCGAAAGAATAGCCATGCCGATAAGGCTCACTACCATAAAAATACCAACCGCCATTCCCATAAACAGCAATAGCTGAATCCATACCGGACGTGATTTAAGATATGATTGCATAATGGCTTATTTATGAGTTGTACTTTTGCTCTCTTCTGCAGAACCGCAAGATAAGCGGATACAAAGAATACTTTTTTAGTTGGCAAAAATAGGCAACATACAACTCCCTGACTTTCCATTGCTGCTTGCACCTATGGAAGATGTAAGCGACCCTCCGTTCAGAGCCGTATGCAAATCCAACGGGGCTGATCTTATGTACACGGAGTTTATTAGCAGCGAAGGTTTAATAAGAGATGCAATCAAGAGCAGAAAAAAGCTGGACATTTTTGATTATGAGCGGCCCGTCGGTATTCAGATCTTTGGTGGCGACGAAGAAGCCATGGCAATGGCTGCCAAAATTGTGCATGCAACAGCACCCGATCTCGTTGATATAAACTTTGGCTGCCCGGTAAAAAAAGTAGTAAGTAAAGGAGCCGGCGCTGCAGTATTAAAGGACATAGACCTTATGGTGCGGCTCACTAAAGCTGTTGTGAATTCTACCAACTTGCCTGTAACTGTAAAGACGAGGATAGGCTGGGACGAGGCAACAATAAACATTAGTGAAGTAGCAGAGCGGCTGCAAGACGTCGGCATTAAAGCATTGGCAATCCATGGGCGAACTCGTTGCCAGTTGTACAAAGGCACTGCCGACTGGTCGCACATTGCTGATGTCAAGAACAATCCAAGGATTTCTATTCCCATATTTGGTAATGGTGACATCGACTCACCGGAAAAAGCAGTGGAAGCTAAACGCAGGTTTGGCGTAGATGGTATTATGATTGGCCGTGCGGCCATTGGTTATCCTTGGATATTTAACGAGATAAAGCATTATATGAGTACTGGTCAATACCTGCCACCTCCAAATATTCAGCAGCGGGTAGAGGTAATACGTCAACATTTGCACCGTTCTGTTGAATGGAAAGGAGCGCTGGCGGGGATCAATGAAATGCGTAGACACTATACAAATTACCTGAGAGGGTTACCGAACATCAAAGAGTTTCGTTTAAAGTTGGTTACTATCACGAACATACAATCAATAGATGCTCTGCTTGATGACATTGTGCTGCACTACCATGGCTTCGAATTTCAAACGAGAGAATTGGACAAAGAATCGTTGGCGTATAGCTGTGGCTAAACGGCCATGATTTGGTTTAACAGTGCTGATATCTCTTTAGCATGGGAATAGATCATGAAATGCCCTCCGCCGATGATTTTATACGTTGGCTTTACATAACGAATAGGCAGGAGCCGATCAGCCGTGCCATGGATGTGAATTATTCCTCCTGGCGTTGAGCTTCTGCGCCAATTCACAATTGTATCTATTGACCATCTCACAAGTTCTGTATCTGTGTCAGATACTATTGATTGAAAAAGCCTTCTTTCATTCGCTGTCTTTAAGCCGAAGATGTATTCAGTTAGCCTGCTTGAATGCTTTAATAGAGCCGTAGGGATCAGTTTATGCAGCTTCAACAATTTGCTTATCCGCACATACCAGGGGAGTTGGTATCTGTTTGATGCGCTTGAAATAATGATTGTTTTTTGCGGCTTTAAAATGTAAGTCATTTCAGTTGCTATCATCCCACCGAACGATAGTCCGATAATAATGAACGAGGTTGTTTTGTCAACAGCGCTGCACATTCTTTCGGCATACTCAGCGAGATCTTCATTTTCGTTAGGCTGTATCCATTTTACGTGATGAATTGTAAATGGAGAATTGAAATTGAGATTCTGGAACACCCTCTCGTCTACTCCCAATCCGGGAATGCAGTAAACATTCATTCATTTTCTTTAAGCAATCCAATAATTGACACAACGCTCCATACACCTTCCAGAATAACAAAAGGCCAGTAGTTTATGAGGTACGAAGCATAACAGGCGAGGCCAGCTCCTATAGCATTTATGATAAAATACAAGTTGCTGTCGCTGGAAAGCAACTTCAGTGTTGAGAGAAAATATGCAGCCAGTATTAAACCTACGCCTGCAATTCCCATCCAATCGCTGAAATTCATATGTACCCTATTTTTTAAGACTAAACTGCATTTGAATACTTAAATCTGGGCTTCACTAAATCCGCAAAGGATGGTGACTTTTCCCATTCGGCCATCGTAGAAAAACGCTAGATACCAGCGTTAAGGGGCTGTTTTATGGTTTTTGGTAGATATACCTTGCTAAAATTAGCGAGGTTATTTTTCTTGCACTTACTAAAAACCTCTTCCTGAACAAAAAGCAACATAGTCTGCAATGAACTTATAACAGATTTATTCAGACTCAGGGTGTACAAGTCAGGAAGATTTTTAAACAATCCTCTGCCTATGAGAAAATTTTACTCATGTATCCCTGTTCTGTTGTGCATATCAGCAAGCATTTATTTTGGAGATGCTCAGGCTCAAAATTGCAACAGCTTGCAGGTAAGCTACACAACAACTGAATCAAGATGCATATCTACTGGTTCTATTACCGTAACTGTCACCGGCGGATCTGGAAGCTATAACTTCCAGGCTGAAGGCCCGGTGAATAGCCCCATTACATCATCAAACGTTATTACAGGCCTCGAGCCCGGCACATACAAGATTACAGTAAGAGACGTGAACAGCAATTGCAAGGAGAAAATCAACAATATTGTTGTCACAGGTAGTTATGCGGATCCGCGGTTCGAACTGACAAAGAAAGATGTAAGCTGCATTGGTAACGACGGCTCTATCAATGTTGCTAATGTGCAAAATGGGCTATCTCCTTTTGTTTATGAAATAGTAGCTCCCTCGGCATCAAATGTGGGTGCAAAGAGCACAACTGGAGAATTCACACAGCTGGCGCCGGGACAATACTCCATTCAGCTTCAGGATTCATGCGGAGGCATCCAGGTGAGGCTTATCACCATAGAAGATTACAACTGGTGGTTTGATAGAGTACAAGTGACCAAGGTGAGCTGCGATAGTTCGGATGCTTTAATTTACCTGGTAGATAATAAAGGTAATTTGAACAGCAGCAGTTCTTTTAATGGCTTTATGTATGGGATTGTTAATGGTGTAGGAGATACCACATGGAAGTCATCAAACAGTTTCAGGTTTTATTCGGGTACAAAGAGGGCCGTAACGTTTGTGGCTAAGGACAACTGCGGAACTCGTATTGCCTACAACTGGAGCATTCCCCAAAGTTTGAAACCCGCGATAGTCTCTTCCCTTTCAAAAAGCAACCGGAGTTGTACCAATTTCGATGTGGCAGTAACCGGTTTTATAAATCTCACCAACCCTCAATTCTGCCTCGTAGATGAAAATGAACAGCAACTAAATTGTAATACAACAGGCATTTTCTATGCATTGGATTACGGAAGCTATTGCATCAAAATAAGAGACAACTGCTACGATACGACAATCAACGTGTGCTTTACTGAAAGCAGGCCAGTACCGTACGTCAACGCTGATGTTAATGTGAGTGATCGCACCTGTACAAGCTTCACTGCCAAGATCACCGGGCAGACAAATCTCATAAATCCGCAGTATTGCCTCTTTGATAATGGTAATACAGAATTGACTTGTAACACAACGGGTATTTTCCCTTCTTTAGCATATGGCACTTACAAGATTCTTATAAAGAACGGCTGTAACGACACTACACTCACTCGTGAATTTAGTGCCGACGTTTTGACGCCGGTGCTCACGAATGTTCAGCTCAGCGGTGCTAATTGCACCAGCTTTAATGCAAAAGCAGTGGGTAGCAACCTGATTAATCCTCAATATTGTTTATACGATTCCAGTGGCGTGCAGTTAGCATGCAATACTACCGGAGAATTTTCGGGACTAGATCACGGGAGCTACTGCATCAAAGCAATTTCCTGCAGTGATACGACGGCACCTTTCTGTTTTACTGGCACGCCACCCAAGCCTGCTGTTGGCGGAACTGTCCTGATTTCAAATAAAGTGTGCGAAGGGTTTACCGCTACGGTCTTTAATCAGTCAAACCTTACCAATCCCACTTTTGATCTGGTTGATGATGCTGATTCCTTGATAGCACAGAATACCACGGGTGTTTTCAATGCAGTACCCTATGGCTCCTATTGCATTAAGTTAAAGGACGGCTGTGTGGACACAACTATTAAACGCTGCTTTTCAGTGGCCCGACCTACACCCACCATCAAGTCTGAGCTCGTGAGTTCTGACTTTACATGCACAAGCTTCAAAGCTACTGTGAGTGGTACCAATCTTACGCGACCTCAGTATTCGATATACGACTCATTGAACAATCTTGTTGCTACAAACAATACCGGAGAATTTCCAGGGCTTGCGTACGGTAGCTATTGTGCAGAAATACGGGATAGTTGTATGGATACTACCTTGCGGGTCTGCAAGTCCGTTACTATTGATAAAACTATAAAAGTAACAGCGAGCAGGAGCTGTACATTCAACTACACGAGCATGCAAGTGGTGATGTCCAGCCCTAATCCTCCGTACGTTATTTCCGTGTACCATCCTGATGGCGATCAAGTATATACAACAGCTACCAGCAATGCCACTACTATTATTACCAGCCTACCTGCTTTACCCGGAGACTTGCAATATAAAGTAGTAGGAAGCGACAAGTGTAACAACATGGATTCTGTTCTGGTAACGCCCATTGCAACAGAAATAGACAAAACAATCACGACCACATCTAAATGCCCGAGTTCAACCTGGCAAAACGGGTCTGGCGATTTAACGGTTAAGTGCACTTCAAATTACTACCCCGTATCTCCAGCTATAATTAAAAAGAATGGTGCTGCTTTCAACCTCAATTATTCTTCAAAACACGGAAACAAGTTTGTGTTTTCTGACTTAGGTCCCGGCACTTACATCGTGCAATACTCTGTAGAAAATTGTATTCAGAAAGCGTACGATACCGTCACCGTCAATCCCTATACTTTTCCTAATCAGAACAAGTCTGCGATATACCAGTGTAATGATAACAGCCTGAGCCTGGGTGCAGTTGTTTCGGGCGGTGTGTCTCCGTTTCAATATGAAATTATCGGAAGCACGCCCAACTTCCCGAGCATTGCCCGTCCAAAGCAAGCAGCGCCTGTCTTTTCAATAAACAATGGCACTAAATACTCACTAATCAGGTTGAGATCAATCGATGCCTGTGGGAACGCCGCTCTGAATGATGTAAGTGTGCTGCCGCTGCAACATATAGGTGTTTCTGCAAGTGCCAATTGTATGTACGACAACATTACATTGTCAGTCGATACTATACCGCATGCAACCTATGAATGGTATTATAAACGGAGCGACACCGACAGCACATTGGTGGGTGACAGTTTGGTACACAGCATTCCCATGCTGCAGCCCGAAGAAACGGGCACCTATGTCTGCAAAGCCTCAGTAAACGATAATTGTTTAACGCGTTTGGCGTACTTCAACCTTGATGGAGAGTGCGGGCACCTAACGCTTGCTTCTTCCATTTATTTAAGTGGCAAACGCGTGACCACAGGGAATCAACTTCGTTGGACCGCGAATGCCGGAGAGGCCGCTGAGTTCGTGGTAGAAAGGAAAACGAACAGTTCAGGCAAGTTTACTCCAATCGGTAAATTGCAAACTCAGTCGTCAGGTGCTTACTTGTTTATCGACAGCAATCCGGAAAATGGAACAAACGTTTACAGGCTAAACGTCATAGGAAATAGGAAGAGCGTGTATAGTAATCTTGCAACAATAAGCTGGCAAAGCAGCAGCGTTTTAGCTTACCCGAACCCGGTAAAAGATCAATTGCATGTTTCAATTGTTGCTGATAGTAAAGCAGATTACAATATTGAACTATTCAACTCAAGCGGACAGATCGAGCATAGAGAACAATTAATGGGTGTGAAGCAACACGTGTATACGTACAGGAGAAATAGCGTGCAAAAACCTGGGGTGTATTTGCTTAAGGTGACCAACCGGTCGAACTTCTCCTATTCTGTGTATAGGCTGCTGTTTGAGTAATGCATTTGCTGTATGAGAAGAAGGCTGCTCGTTGAGCAGCCTTCACTTTATCTATTCATCTGTTCCCTTTGCCATTTCAGAGATTTCAACTACGTCCAGACCTCTGCGTGCGGGGCCGGTAAGCACCTCCCCATTAAACGAAAACCGAGAACCGTGGCAAGGGCAGTCCCAGCTCTTCTCAGCACTGTTCCAATCGACAGCACATTTTGCATGGGGGCAAATCGGGTCCACAGCGTGCAAATTTCCTTCAGCATCCTTGTATAATGCAATTGTTTCTCCTTCGTATTTAACTAATCTTCCTTCATCATGAGCTAAATCTGCTAACTCAGGCAGCTCTTTTGGCGAGAAGCGTTTCTTAAAAAATTCTTTTACCACATCAACGTTTTCTTTCACAAAAGATGTAAAGCCGGCAACAGGTTTCACGCGACCCGGAGCAAACAAATCAGCAAATTCACTCTCGCCGGTTGTTATAAGATCAGTCAGTGTTATTGCAGCGATATGGCTGTAGGTGATTCCATTGCCACTGTATCCGGTAGCTACAAAAACGTTATCAGGATTACCCGGCAAGTGGCCTATATAGGCGAGTCCATCTGAGGGCTCAAAGTACTGTGACGACCATTTGTACGCAATTTCTTCTACCTCGTAGTATTTGCGTGTGTAGCTTTCAAGATGGTTGAAGCAGGCGTTTGTGTTTTTGACGTGGGCTGTCTTGTGATCTTCACCTCCCACAATAAGATATTGCTGGCCGTCGATGGTTTGTGTCCGCACATAGTGATAAGGGTCGTACATGTCATAGGCCAGAGCGTCGGGATAAGAGTCATTCTTCAATTGTGCGGCTAATGCGTAGCTCCGGTAAGGTGCGCAACGGAAGTGCAATAAATTTACTCCCGGAGGAATGTGGGTAGCGTAAATCAGATAATTTGAGTGGATAGTTCCTTTGCTTGTGGCAGTTGATAGAACACCGGACGCTTCTTCAAAGTTTTCGACGTGGCAATTCTCTAACATCACGCCGCCCGCAGCAACAAAGGCTTCAGCTAACGCTTGTACGTATCTGGTGGGATGAAGTTGTGCCTGCCCGGGGTACACGATAGCTTTTCTGAACTCCACAGGTACGGGTATGCTTTCAGTGTACGATACGGCGACTCCTGCACGTTGTGTCGCTTCAAATATTTTCTGCAATTGCTCCAGCTGTTCATTTGTTTGGGCATACACATATCCGTTCTTTTGTTCGTATCCACAATCAATACTATACTCCTGCACGTGCTGTTTGAACAGATCCAAAGAAGACCGAGTAGCTCTGCCAACCAGTTGTGCATTATGTTCCCCAAAGTCACTTAAAATCTGATCGTAAGTAGTATCGAAAAAGGTATTCAGGTGAGCCGTGGTGCCACCCGTTGTGCCGAAGCATATGTTGTGAGACTCAGCAACAACGCAGCGTTTTCCCTTCTTTTGCAGCAGCAGCGCTGTAGTAATGCCGGTGATGCCACCACCTACAATCAATACATCGAACTGCGGGTTCTGAAACTCGTTGCTTTGTAGATTACGTTCAGCTACTGTATCCTGCCATAAACTTATGCATGCACCATCTCTTTTCATACAGATCTTTTTTCCTGTGTCTGCGGAAAAAATAGTGCCGGAGGGGCTGTATGGCATGGAGTGTGAACGACATTATGCATCTAAATTTTAGGCTATGAAGAGTGTGATCTTTGCTGTGGCTGTAATGCTGCTGCTTGCTTCAACTTCAATTGCACAGCGTGGTTTTCAGGATCTTGTCGGCAATTGGGAAGCTGTAAGTAAGGTAAATGAAAGTGGCGGCCTCCAGGTAATCGATAGTACAAAAATATTCCTTGTTTACGGAGACCATAAAATGCCCATCACGGCATACCAGGCGGATTTTTCAAAAGTTCCTGCCTGGTTTGATTTTACAGTAAAGGATAGTACAAGAGAAATTCGCTTGAAGAGTTTACTACAGTTCGTAAACGACGATACTATTCAGTGGCAGATTTTTGAAGAAGACACTCGACCAGTGATATTTGCGTCTGATCGCGGTGAGATGGTGTATTTGAAACGAAAGAAACAGCAGTGATGCTCTTTAGAGAAGAAGGCGTAAACTCGTGCGCTAAAACTTCTCAACTACTCCTAATCCAAAGAGTGCAAAGTCGTACTTAGCCGGATCTCTATAGTCCATCATCTTTAATTTTTTCGTTAGCTCTAAGGCTGCGAGCCAGTCCGTTTGATTTCGTTCTAACAAGTGCAGCCTTCTTGCCACACGTGCCACGTGCACATCTATGGGGCACACCAATTGAGATGGCCTGATGTTTCTCCAGATTCCGAAATCAACGCCATTACTGTCGCAGCGAACCATCCACCTCAGAAACATGTTCAATCTTTTGCAGGTAGAGTTTTTTTCAGGTGCAGCAATGTGTTTTCTGCTTCTGTCCGGCGCGTCAGCAAGAGAAAAAAAATAACGGTAAAACCCGTTCAACGCATTTTCAACATTTTCATCTTTCTTGTGCATCCATCGGGTGAAAGCCACCTCAAGCGACTCTGATGTATTATAGTGGTGTTTTAAAAGCTGCAGAAAATAGAGCAGGTCCGTAGCGTTAAACGTTCTGTGTTTGAAATCAAGTAAGCGACTTAGATCACTATCCTCGTGATGTTTGACAAACTCGTAAGGCGCATTGTCCATTCGCTGCAGAAGGTCTTTGCATTTATTGATGATAATGGTGCGGTTGC
>DASQNW010000323.1:0-18011 GCA_035644775.1 Chitinophagaceae bacterium
TTACTTAGACAACGTAGAAAATGCCACTATTCTTCACTGACAAGCTCAACACTTTTGCGCCTTACCAGAAGAGCAAGCACAATTATTAGGAGGCTAAGGAGCGCCATTAATGCAAAAGACCACTTCATGCCGAAAGCCTGCGAAATATTACCTACAGCGAGCGGTCCTAACAAAAACCCCGAGTAGCCGACCAAAGTAACAGACGCAATTGCATAAGCAGGGGGCATCTTGAGTGTGTTGCCTGCGCATGCATACACAATCGGAACGATGATAGAATTGCCAAGTCCTACCAGTAGAAAGCCTATCGCTGCGGCAAATAAAACAGGAAAAAGAATTGCCACAGAAAAACCAATTGCCATCACGAGGCCGTTAAACATCAACATTGACATATATCCAAATCTGCCGATCAGCCGATCTCCTATCAATCGCCCTGTGGCCATGGCTACAATAAAGCTTGTATATCCAATTGCGGACATCTCTTTACTGGCATTTACTACCTTTCTGAAATAGCTTACACTCCAGTCGAACATTGTGCCCTCACAGATCATGCTGCAAAAAGCTATCAACCCTAAAAGGAATAAATACCTGTCTGGTAAGATAAAAAAAGGCCGGCGCTCGGTTTGGGGTGTTGGCGTTTCTGTAGTGCTTCTAAATATGATGCTTGTGGTAATACATACTACTGCAATGATTGCAAAATGCCATACCGGCGCTACATCTTTCGCGATCATATAAACTCCAATTGCTGCCGCCAAAAAACATGCAACACTCCAAATGCCGTGAAAGCTGGAGATGATAGGAGTTTCGTATAACTTTTGTACCCGTAGTGAATACGTGTTTATTGAAATGTTTGTAGCGTTTCGCGACAAACCAAAAAAGAATAAACAGCAAACAAGCATCCACGTCCGTTCGCAAAACCCAAGCAGCAGTAGTACAGTCGCAAAAGCTGCTGACATATATACCATGATTCTTCGCGGCCCAAACGTTGATGTAGCCCAACTAGAAATAGGCAGGCCCACAAACAGGCCAACCGGCAAGGCAAAAAGCGTGGCGCCCCACTCAGCATCGTTCAAACCTAGTTTCTTCTGCATTTCCGGTATCCGCGATGACCAGGTTGCTGTTATAATCCCCGACAGAAAAAAAAACACACCTGTTACCCACCTTGCTTTGGTCTTTGTCACTAGTGTATCAAACATGCGCAAAAGTAAAAGGTATCATTACACCATTGAAGCGAACGATATAGAACTATGCTTGCCGGTATCGCCTCCGGCCTTCTTGCTTATTAGTTTTTACATTTTCTCTGATTACATAACGAGCTGCGAGAAAAGGCGTTGCAGCGTGTCCGTGGGATCGGTGCAAAAACCTGGATGAACACGCGAGGTTTGAACAATTGTGCTTCGCGTAGCCGTTAGCCATCTGAATCTGGAAGGCTTATCTAAGGCTGCTATGGCTCCACCCTTACGATCACCTTTGCATATCCATTCAAATGATTGCAGATGCTCCTCTACTTCGTTGCAGTCAAGGTCGGCACAAATTGCTTGCATGCGTTCCCTATCAACACTATAAACAATATCAAGAAACTTCAGGTCTTTGCAATACAAGATTACTCCCGCATTTAAAAACTCCTCCCGCTCTACCCGCGGCACAATTCTAATGATTGCGTATTCAAATAATTGTTTGCCGGGCATGCTGTGCTTCTTTTAAAAAGATATGAGAATGATGGAGACGGTTCAATAAAAACTTCCGGTACACAGAGCGGGATTCGTCAACCGAATGTGAAGAATCGTTCGTTAGCCACTCCTCGGGAATGTGCTCAATGATGGATTGAACAAGGGCTTCGTTTATGTTGCTATGCATCCATAGATCGATTGAAGGCAGCTCACTTGCATAGGGAAGCAACACATGGTCTTTCACCTGCACAAAAGGCTTGATACTCTGCTCCTCCCAGTTGCTCCAGCTATGGTGAAAATATAAGCATGCCCCAAAATCAATTAGCCACAGCTCTTTTTGCCACATCAGCATGTTTGTATTTCTTGCCGTGCGATCTACGTTGGTGAGAAAGCTGTCAAGCCACACAACTTTTGAAGCGATGAGGGGATCTATTTTATTTACAACCGGATCGAAGCTGATAGCGCCAGATAAATAGTGAAGAGCAAGGTTCAAACCAGCGCTTGCTTTTAACAGATCCTGTATTTCTTCATCGGGTTCGGTTCTTCCAAAAGCAGGATCTACATGCGCCATCACAAGTTCGGGAACTTTTAAGCCAAGGCTTCGGGCCAGTTCGCTGCCTATTAATTCTGCTATCAAAGCTTTTACACCCTGCCCTGCACCTCTAAATTTCAGCACATATAAAAATCCATCATCCGCTTCAACAATTGCAGGCAGAGAGCCGCCCTCCCTCAATGGAACAACGTAACGGATCATATCTACCATCCGGAGCTGCAACATGGCTGGAATCATCATCACACAATTTCCTGCGAATATCGCACAGATAATCCGCAACGGCAGTGATGGTGAACAGACGTTACAATCGAGAATGACTTGCTTTAACTAGGGCAAAAAACCAGCTACTGATATCGTACAGAAAACTCGTCGAATACAGCTTTTTCTGTTGTGCTGCCTTTTGAGAGAATACCTACTCTTAAAGCTCTGTCCCATGGCGGCAAAAAAGTGCCGTCTATTGATTTTGTGTTCAGTGGTGTAAGATCTTTTTCCCTTCTACCATATGAGAAAGTTATGTCTTTGCCGTTCCGGACCGTCATGGACAGGTGTGCTTTTTTGCGAGCTGGTAATGGATGACTGGATACAACGGTTTCATTACCGTCATTCAAAGTAACAATCTGCAGTGTGTTGCCCTTGATAGAGGCACAAACAAGGTTTTTTTCGTCGCCTATGAGAGCAAGGCCTGCTTCTGCAGAAGATTTTTTTCTATCAATTTCCACCACCGCTGTATAGTTCGTGTGGTATGTCTTTTTTGCAAGCATCGCACCTGATGATTGCGGTAAGGCTGAAACAGCTAACTTGCCACCACTTAGTGTACGATTGAAGTTCTGGAACACACTCCATTGCCACTCATTTGATAAACGTGATTCTTTGAATTCGTCTTCATTCTTACCATGTGGCAATTGCATGTCCTGCTTTTCCTCTTTCATAAACTCAATCCAGCCATCGCTCGTAAAATTAAACTCTCTGATAAGTCCCTGCCGTCCCGTGTAAACACTTCCTATTGTATCATAAGCATGGTACATAAAATAATACCTTCCATTCTTTTCAACGGGTGTGCCGTGGCCCGGACATTTCCATTCTCCCTCGTTTTCAAGCACTGGGTTTCTGGCATATTTCTCCCACGGACCCATCAGGCTTTTGGCCCGGGCGATGCCGGTTTTGTAAGTACAACCGCTGCCGCAGCATGCAGCAGCAGCATAAAAGGCATAGAAGTAGTCTCCTTTGCGCATCATTGATACACCTTCTACTAAATTCGCTTCCCAGTCAGCATCGTTTCTGAAAAGTTCTTTTTTTTCACCAATTAGTGCTGTTCTCTGCTCATTCAATTCCTGTATCCAGATAGGAGTTGGCTGCTTTATACTATTGCCATCCTCTTTCCAGATGAGATGCAGCTTACCTTTTTCATCACGCATGGGAAACGCATCGATAGAGCCAGCAGCCTCGCATATCAGTGCGCCATGATCTGTATACGGGCCTTCAGGTTTATCCGCCGACGCAATACCCACGCAAAGATTTCCGCCTTTTTTGTGTGCGGAATAATAGATGTACACCTTACCATTTTCGTAAGATATTTCAGGTGCCCAAAAATAATAATCAGCCCATTCAGGAAGGGTGGGAAAAACAGAGCCAGCATTCTTCCAATTCACCAGGTCTTCAGAATACAATAATGGATAAGCCGGCATCCAATTAGAAGTTGTAGCACTTGCCCAATATTTTGCTCCTATTTTGATTACAGATGGATCAGGATAGTCGCCTCTCAACACCAGTTGCTGCGATCTGCTTTGCAGACCAACAACAATAGAAGAAGCAAACATTAATATACGTAATAGCCTTTTTTGTAAAAACAAGGTTAGGTGTGCGCTCTTACTGCTGTACTTCATTGCTTGTGCTTATAATTGAGACAAGAGGTTTGTTTCTAAATAGGGTTACAGGCTTATCATGGACTTTAAACTCTCTTCACTTCTGAATTGAAAATCGGTATACAGATTTCGTCTGGTACTTTTCACCGGGACTAAGTACAGTTGATGGAAAACCTGGTTGATTGGGTGCATCAGGAAAATGTTGCGTTTCAAGACAAAATGCTGTTCTAAAATCATCTTTGCTGCCGCCTTTAAACGTGTTTTGCGATTGCATGAAATTACCTCCATAGAACTGCAGGCCAGGTTCTTCGGTGAACACCTCCATAACGATACCGGATTGGTCACCTATAGCAGTAGCAGCATGTTTTAGGGAGCCGCCATTTGCAGCCCTCAACACAAAATTGTGATCGTACCCTTTTCCATATTTCAACTGTTCGTTAGCGTTAGTGTCAAGGCGAGAACCTATTGTAACAGACCTGGTGAAATCGAAAGGCGTGCCTGCCACTGGCGCTAACTTCCCGGTGGGAATTAAGGTTGCGTCCACAGGCGTGAACTGGTCTGCATTAATCTGTAGATAATGGTTTTTGATGGTTCCGCTGCCCTCTCCATTAAGGTTGAAGAAAGCATGGTTCGTAAGGTTTACAATTGTTTTTTTGTCTGTGGTGGCTTCGTAGTTCATGGTCACTTCGTTACCGCTAAGCCCATAAACCACGCGTGTGTTCAGATTACCGGGAAACCCTTCTTCGCCATCAGGAGATAAATAAGTGAGCTCCAGAGTAGAGTCGTTCAACTGGCGTGCGTTCCAAACCACTGCCTGAAAACCTTTCTTGCCTCCGTGCAGCGTGTTGGGTCCGTTGTTTGTGAACAGCGTATACTGTTTGCCATCTAGGGAAAATTTACCTTTTGCAATTCGGTTTCCGAATCTGCCGATGGTAGCACCAAAATATGCTTCTGTGGAGTTAATAAATTCGTCAACTGATTTAAATCCTGCCACCACGTCTCTCATCTCCCCTGCTTTATCGGGAACCAGCAGGCTTACGAATCTTCCACCGTAATTGGTAATAGCAAGCGTAAGGCCTTGCTGATTTTTCAGTACATAGAGATCGGTTTGTTTTCCATCAACGGTGTCCTGAAAACCACTCCGCGAAGGGGTTTGGTTGGTATCATGATCTTTTTCCTTCGCAGCTTGCTGAGCCGTGGAGCTGTTGCTGTTGCTTTCACAAGAGATCAGACATGCTGCAATGAAGATCGTTGTAAATAATCGAAGCCAATTGATCGAGTGATGTTGCATTGTCATTGAAACAAGTAATTTTCTTCTGAAGTTATTCTCCCGAAGGTTTGTTTATGCTGGAATTTACCGACACTGGTACGCCAAAGTTTGGTGTGCCATCAGCGTTCCAGCTAAACTTTTGGATGCGGGGACTTCTGTTATCTCCACACGCCTGGCCGCTTAACGGATTAGCATGGTATAGTATCCAGTCTTCAGTTCCATCGGGTGATTTAAAGAAAGAGTTGTGGCCGGGACCGAAAGCTCCTCCAGAAGGATTCTTTGTGAACACGGGAGCTTGGGATTTTGTCCAATCCGCAGCGTTCAAAGGATCTCCTCCTTCTTTTAGTGTCATCATACCTAGGGCATAGTCATCTGTCCAGCAGCCGCTCGCAGAAAATATCAACAGCACTCTGCCTGCAGGATTGATTAAAATCTGCGGGCCTTCATTTACTGCCGGCGGAGCGCCAGCTTTCTCCCACGAGAGCTGTGGAGAGGAAATGAGATAACGTTGTGTCGCGAGGGACCATGGATTGGCCATCCGGGCTATATAAAGGTGCTGTGTCGGGTCTGTCGTTGACGCATGTCCACTCCACAGAAAATAGTTCTGACCATTGTAGCTCAGCACTGTACCATCTATTGCAAAAAAATCTGCTGCGGCATCTTTTATCTGCCCCTTGTCCACCCAGGTTCCGCTGGTTGGATCAGCGGCAGCATTTTCCAAAGCAAAAGTGCGCTGCGTGCTGAGATCGCCTGAACCGGCCGTGTAATATAAGTACCATTTGTTGTCAATATAATGCAGCTCCGGCGCCCAGATGTTTTGCGAATTACTGCCGCTGGCAGGCGCAGACCATACTGTCTGCGCAGTGGCATTCTTGAGTTCTGTGACCTTGGTCGTTTTCCATAACGCGATGCGGTTACCCAAAGTATGAGTGTAGTAATACACGTTATCTTTTCTTATTATCCACGGATCAGGTCCTGAATTAAGCAGGGGATTGCGAAAGCTGTTACCGGTATCTGGTGGCGGGTTAGGGCTAGGCCCGCCACTGGACTTCTTATCACACGATGACGTGTTTAAGAAGAGGAGGAGGAAAAAAATGTGAAACTTGGTCAGCATTCGCATTGATTAGGGAATAAGAAAGTTCGGAGCAACCTGCTTCAACTTACCATTCGGGATTTTGATTCAGGTTAGGATTTATATCAATTTCAGTTTGAGGGATGGGCATGTATTTACTTTTTCCCAAAACAAAATTGTTGAACTCAGGATCACGAGCTTTCAACTCTGCCAGCTTGTTGGCGTCGTCAAAGTAACCCCACCGGGCAAGGTCATTCCAGCGCACAGATTCACCCGTTAATTCCATAACTCTTTCGTGCATTAGCTGTTGAAGAAATTGGGCCTGCGATAATCCGGGTCTGGTTACAGAGAGCTTTTCAAGACCAGCACGCTGCCGAACTCTGTCCACATGTGCGTATGCGTCACCTGTTCTTCCAAGATTGTTCAATGCTTCGGCATACATCAGCAGCACATCGGCAAAGCGGATTGCTCTAAAATTTATGGGACTATTGAAGACTTCAAATTCATTGATGCGGAAATAATCGTCGAGATATTTTCTGTACCATACACGGTCTTTAATGTTCTCATCAAAGTTTTTTGATGAAAATGGAGAACCGTATACCGAAGTAAAGTCTGGCCCGCGTTCATCAGTAGAATCGTAAAGAGCTGTGACAGCCAGGCGTGGGTCTCTTTGCCCATTCGCCGTTTTCTCTTTTAAGAATTCACGCACCACCCACCGGTGCATATTCGCATCGTTAAAGCCGTGACCCGGAGGTGCAAAGAAAGGAGCGCGGCTGGTGCCTACGTTTGAAGTAGGTGCGTCTTCACCGGTATTCTCCGGACGCATCTTAAACTGCACTTCAAAAACAGATTCTTTGTTGTTTTCCGTGGTATGCCTGAAGTTATCGACATAGTTAGGCATCAGATCGTACAACGACTGGCCGGGACCTGTTATCAGCCACGCAAGCGCATCTGCAGCCTGCTGGTTTTTGTTTTGTTGCAGGTAAGCACGCCCTAACATGCCATAAGCCGCCCCTTTAGTTGCTCTGCCCACTTCCTCTCCTGTATACGATGCAGGAAGCGTTGCTGCTGCCTCAGTCAAATCTTTTTCTATCTGCGCCCATACCTGCTCTTGCGGTACCTGAGCGGGCTTGTCGGCAGGCTGGGATGGTGTTAAGATCAGAGGTATGTTACCCCAGATCGTCACCAGGTAATAGTAGTACACGGCTCTCAAAAATTTCGCCTCTCCCAGGTATTGCGCTTTCAATGTTTCATCCATCGAAATATTGGGAACATTGGCCAGCACCTGGTTTGCACGGTACACTCCACGCCAGTGATGCCACCAGGTGTCGTAATTCACTTCGAAGCTGTATTGCGTAATGTTCAAGCCGCTGACACTTCTAAGCTCGTTCCATCCGCTCGTAGAATACCCGTCGTCCGAACGTGCATCCATATAAAAAGGCAACCAGCGGGAAAATGGTGCTCCATTGCGGTAAAAATTACCATAAATAGCATTCACACCTTCCAGAGCATGAGCTGGAGTTTTCCAGAAGTTTGATTCATCTATCCGGTTCGGATTTTCGATATCCAAATCAAGAGATTTCTTGCAGGACCATGCTGATACGACCAATGCTCCTGCAAAAATGTATTTAAAAGCTTTTTTCATTTTGATTGAATTGATAGCTAAAAAGATTAGAACCCGAAATTGACACCGACAGAGAAGATGCGTAATGCTGGATATTGACCATTGTCCAGTCCGCGCTCAAAAATGTTAACTCCCACAATGTCGGGGTCCAGACCGGTATAGCTGGTAAACGTCAGCAGGTTTTGTCCGCTAACAAAAAATCGTGCATTATTGAATCCGGTTCTGCGCAGCACGTTTTTATCCAATGTATATCCAATTTCCAGGTTGCGTAGTCGCAAGTACGAACCATTCTCGAGCCAGCGGTCAGTTTGTGGTAGCACGTTATATTGTATGCCCTGGTCCGGTGCACCTATAGCAGCACGTGGAAAGTCTGTGTTCGGATTTTGCGGTGTCCAGAATGTTGCACCCTTGCGGAAGTTTGTATTTTGATCCATCCGGTCTACATTGTAGCGGGGGCGGTTGTATAGTTCGTTGCCTACCACAGCATACCATTGCATGTTCACACTAAATCTTTTATAACCAGTATTGAGGAGCAGACCGGCCTCCCAGTCGGCCCATGGGCTGCCTGCATACGTTCTGTCTTTTGCAATATTCAGTTCGCCATCATTGTCAACATCCAAATACTTGATGTCACCGGGCTTCGCATTAGGCTGCAATCTCTGGCCGGTTTTTCCAACATGTGCATCTATTTCCGCCTGTGTTTGAAAGAGTCCTGCAGACTTGAGCACGTACCACTCACCAATGGAACGACCTAGCTCGGTACGGGCATCACCCAGCTGTGTGTGTGTGGTTGTAGCATCACCAAAAGCAGTAACCTCATTTCGGATTGTGGTGAAGTTGAGGGTTGCATCCCAGCGAAAATCTCCGGTTGCTTTCGGACGATAATTTAGTGCCAGCTCAAAGCCTTTGTTTTGAAGCGTAGCGGCATTCACTGGTGGATTGCCACCAGCATTGCCCGTAGTAGCACTGATAGGAAGATCTACAAGTACATCTTTTGATTTGGCTATAAAGTAATCAGCCGACACGGTCACCTGGTTTTGAAGAAAACCAGCTTCTAAACCGAAGTTCAATGTGTTCTTACGCTCCCATCTCAAATTGCTGTTAGCTAATTGTGTTACAATACCTCCAATCTGCTCCACCTGGTTTGGTCCGAAAACGGCACGGGGAAATGGATTGATCTGTGCATAATACTGCCACGGTTGCAGGAACTCCGAATTACCCAACGAACCATACGAAGCACGTAGTTTCAGCTCATTTACAGTCGCCGAACTCCAGAATGCTTCACGAGATACCCTCCATGCTACAGAAGCGGAAGGGAAATTACCCCAACGGTAATTCTGGCTAAAGAGTGAACTACCATCTCTACGGAAGGTGAGACTGGTGAGATACTTGTCCTGAAAATTATAATTCACCCTTCCCAAATAACCGATGTTGTTCCAAAGCTTGGTATATGGATCCGAAGTCTCAGAACTACCTTCAATAGTTGTGAATTTAAATAGCGGGTAATCGAAAGTTTGGTTTGTGAAGCCAACCACTGCGCTCAGCCTGTGATCACCGAAACTCTTGTCATAGTTAACAGTGTGCTCGAAGAGTTTAGATTCGAATTCACCCCTGTTTCGGAAAGTAGCCAGCTTATTGTTATTTGGTGACGGAGTTCCCTGGCGTACCGTGCCTGGCCTGCGAAATCCTGATCCTTTATCTATAGATTTTTCTAAGCCAAAATTGAACCGGTAAATAAGACCTTCGATGATTCGAAAATCCAAATAAGCATTCCCGCGGATTTTGAAATTCTTTTGTTCGAACTGATCCAGTGACTGAAGTGCAGGCACATTAGCAGTAAGAGTGCTCAGATAGGCATTATTCAGACCAATACCCCAGCCTTCAGGATTTTCTGCGCTCTGATACCTGTTGTTACGAAGTGCCACCACAGGCGGCATTGTAATCATATCTACAAACGGGTTTACTCCTACACCTGTACTTGCAATCGGATCTTCCTTTGTCCAGCTAAACAAAAAGTTTTCACCAACTGTGAACCGCCCGATGCGTGTATTGGTATTTAACCGCACACCACTGCGAGCAAAGCTGTTATCAATAACAGGCCCTTTATTTTGAAAATGATTTCCACTCAGATAGAAGTTTACTTTTTCGAAAACTGTTCCTGACATACCAAGGTTGTATTCACCAATTGATCCTCTGCGCAGAAATTCGTCCTGCCAGTCAGTATTGATAGAAGGATCAAATTCGGAGGAGATCGAAGTGGGCACCGGCAAATTACCAGCTTGATATAACCGAGTGGCGAGGTCACGATACTCCGTAGCATTCATCATATCCCAACGCTTGTGCAGATTCTGAATGCCGTATTTGATCCCTCCGTTAAACACTAGTGGCCCCTTGCGTCCCTGCTTTGTTGTGATGATGATTACACCATTCGCTGCACGGCTTCCATAAATGGCAGCTGCAGACGCATCCTTCAGGATCTGGATCGACTCAACATCTTGTGGGTTAAAATCAGGTGTGGCATCGCTGTACATACCATCGATGATATACAATGGGTTGTTACCGGCGAATGTTCCTGCACCTCGTATGTCGATCTTAGCTCCGCCGCCTGGCGCTCCTGTGTTACGGACGCTAACGCCCGGTGCGAGCCCCTGTATGGATTCTGCAACTGTGTTTGACACGTTCCTATTTGCCTGTGCCGGGTTGATCACCCCTACAGCTCCCGTAAGGTCTCTTCGCCTTACTGTTTGGTAACCGATAACCACCACCTCGTTCATTGCTGCGGATGCACTTGCGAGCGAAATGTCCACGTTGTCATTAGTTCCTACTGTTATTTCTTGCGGAGTAAAGCCTACGTAGCTAAAAACGAGCGTAGCGCCTGCTGGCGCATCGATCGCATAGCTACCGTTCTGGTCGGTAGATGTGCCCGTTCCGGTTCCCCTGACCGTTACCGATACACCTGACAGTGGTTGATTGTCAGCACCCACTACCCTACCGGTAATACGCCTTTGGGTTTGTTGTGCCGGCTCTACCTGAGCTGAGGCGTAGCTGATGAACAACAAGAGAAATAAGGATGTAAACAGATTCGTCCGCCATACCCGATTCATTTTTGGTAAAAGCGGCTTACTGGTTTCAGAAGAGTGATAAATCATAGCAGTTTATTAAAGAGTTAGATGAATTAAGTTCACATGAATGCCTTTCCCTTTAGGGATCATTCAGGTGTTTAAGAAAGGTTGCAACGGCCGAAAAATCTCTGTTTTCCTTTACTGGATTCCTCTTCACGTGATAGGGGAAAAAGCAGTGATGAATAGTTTTGAAAATAGCCAGGAGCTCCATAGTGGTTGATGGCAACCCAGCCTTAAGGGAGCTTTCAGCTGCAGCACCAGCAGGAACGGCGGCAGCAAATAATATCTGATTTTCTCTTATCAAGCAGCGCAATCGTTTATCTCAACATCAGGGTTGATACTTCTGTGAAGTACGATTTAAAATTTTGCCTGTAAGTCACTAATCGTCTCAAACTTTCCTCAAATCGTCTCAATGTTAGGGGTTTAGCTTGTCTACTTTGCGGCGCAAGCTTTCGGTGGTACTAAAAGATATAGGATAGATGCTCAGCACTTCCATTCACTTCCAAACGAGGTGGTGAGCTTTTTAATTCTTAATTTGTAGTACTAACCACAAACGGTATTTATTGAAACAGTGGCTTGCTTGTACCCTGTTGCTTTTGCTGATCTCGAACAGCTTGAGCGGGCAGGAATTCTATTTCCGGCACTATCAGATAGACCATGGATTATCCCATAACACCGTCATGTGCAGTTTGCAGGACGAAAAGGGATTTCTATGGCTTGGCACCAAAGATGGACTAAACCGGTTTGATGGAAATTCTTTTAAAATCTTCCGTCATGCCGATGAAGACAGCAATACCATAGGAAAAGATTACATAAGATGCTTGTATCTGGATGGTGCATCACGTATGTATGTAGGCACCCAGAGAGGGTTATACCAGTTTCACCCCCGCACCGAAAGCTTTTCACACATTAAAGCTTCCGAGAACAAGAGCATCAAAGAAGTTCGCGAAGATGGCTATGGTAATGTTTGGTTTATTGCAGAAGGCACATTATTCAAGTTGTCCACTAAAACGAAACAGGTAAAAAGATATGATTCTGAAACATTTTTTAGAGCTACTTCAATGTGCCTTACTCCGGACGGAAATCTCTGGATCGCTACCGAAGATGGCCTCCTGAAGAAATACTTCCACTCCAACGATTCGTTTTTGAGCTTTGACGTGTTCAGCGGAATTCCAGCTACTAATAAATGGATTGAAAAGATACACAGTACCTCAAAGGGTATCCTGATAGGCACAGCGGCACATGGGCTTATTGCCTTCGATGAGAAGATCGAGAGCTTCGAAAACATCATTTCCCGCAACAGCGATAACATTGGAATTTTCGTCCGTGATATTCTTGAGTATGGAGATGACGAATATTGGCTGGCGACTGAATCGGGAATTTTCATTTATAGTACCTCTACCGGCTCTATTACCAACCTCAGAAAAAATTATCACAATCCATATTCTCTCTCGGATAATGCCGTGTACACCTTATGCAAAGACAAGGAAGGGGGCTTATGGGCGGGAACTTTTTTTGGCGGCATCAACTATTATTCCCGTCGGCATGGATCTTTCCAAAAATATTTTCCGGACGATAGCAAAAACAGTATTAGTGGTAATGCAGTTCGGGAAATTGTAAAAGATGATTACGGAAACTTGTGGGTAGGAACAGAAGATGCAGGTTTGAACCGCATAGACAACAAAGGAGTAATTACTCATTTTATACCCACAGGAAATAAGAACAATATCTCTTATTACAATATTCACGGCTTGCTTCCAGTAAAGGATAAGCTGTGGGTAGGAACTTTTGAGCATGGACTTGACATTCTGGATGCCAGAACGGGAAAATTGCTCAGACACTTTGAAGCAGGCGCTGGCGCCAATGCCTTGAAAAGCAATTTTGTATTTTCTATTTATCAGACAAGAGCGGGCGAGATTTTGGTGGGTACCACAGCAGGCGTGTTCAAGTACCGCCCACTGTCCGACGATTTTACTGCTATCCCTCAACTTAATGGGTACACCTACAATATTCTTGAAGACCGGAATGGAGTGCTTTGGACTGCCACTATATCTGATGGAATTAAGTTCTTAAACCCCAGAACCGGTGCTACAGGTAATTACCAATATGAGGTGAAAAACAAAAATTCAATCAGCAACAACATGGTGAATTCATTGTTTGAAGACAGCCATGGCAATCTTTGGATCGCTACAGAAGGTGGTGGTGCATGTAAACTCTCTGCTGATCGTAAAACATTTAGCCGATACAATACATCGAACGGCCTTCCAAGCAATTTTATCTTTAAAGTTCTTGAAGATGATCATCAGAACCTTTGGATCACTACTGCAAAAGGATTGGTGCGGCTTAACCCTGTATCAAATAAAACAGTAGTATACACGAGTGCAAACGGACTCCTGAGCGATCAATTCAATTATAATTCTGGCTTCAAAGATGCCTCGGGTGCTTTGTACTTCGGGAGTGTGAAAGGTATGATCCGTTTTCATCCGGATAACCTGACGCGGAATACGTTTGTACCACCCGTTTACTTCACCGGCTTCCAGGTGCAGAATCGCGAGTTGTCCGTTAGCAGTAATAGCTTTTTGAAGGAATCAGTAGTATACACTCGTTCCATAAACCTCCCGTACAATCAGTCTTCGTTCAGCATTGATTTCGCTGCATTGAGCTATGCCGCCCCTCAAATGAACACGTACGCCTACAAAATGGAAGGCATCGATAAGGGCTGGATTAATCTTGCCACAAACCGAAAAGTGTACTTTACTGATCTGGCGCCGGGTACTTACACCTTTAAAGTAAAAGCTGCCAACAGCAGTGGCATTTGGAACCCACAGGAAGCAAGCCTCACGATCACTATTCTACCGCCCTGGTGGTCGTCACCACTAGCTTATGCACTTTATATCGCTGCAGGCATGATACTGCTCTACTTGCTCATACATAGTTATCATCTGCGCATGCGCAAACAGAATCAACAAAAAATTGATCTGCTACACTTTGAAAAAGAAAAAGAGATTTACGAAGCCAAGATGAAATTCTTTACCAACATCGCTCATGAAATCAGAACCCCACTGACTTTGATCAAGGGCCCCTTGGAGCGGGTGATCAGGAAAGCAGAAGTGCTGCCGGAGATAAAGAGCAGCCTTGCCATCATGGAACGGAACACCAACAGGCTTATTGAGCTCACTAATCAGTTGATTGACTACAGGCAGACAGAAGCAGGTGGCTTTCGACTGAGCTTCACAGAAGAAAATATCTCGCAGCTGTTGGAAGAAACATTTTGCAGCTTTAGACCGCTTGCAGAACAAAGAGAATTAGCATATGTTCTAGAACTTCCTGCAACGCCACTCGTTGCGTACGCAGATGGCGAAGCAGTAACCAAGATCTGTAGCAACTTGCTTAGTAATGCCGTGAAATATGCTGCCTCCAGTGTTGTAGTGCAGCTGGTGGCACATCCCGGAGACGACAACTTCCGCATCATTGTTATGAACGACGGGCCTTTGATTCCAGAAGAAATGACTGAGAAAATTTTTCAGCCTTTTGTGCGTCTTCGAAAATCAGAGAAACAAAAGGGTACGGGCATTGGCCTTGCACTTGCAAGATCGTTAACGGAATTGCACCATGGGAAGTTGTACGTGAAAACTGATGAACAACTCAATTGTTTTGTTCTAACACTCCCTGTTTACCAGGAGCGTCCCTTATACAATGATCTTGCAGTAGCCATTGAATCAACCAAACCAAACAGCAACTTCCCGTGACGGCTATGCACCCAGTAATAATGATCGTTGATGACAATGATGACATCTTAGAGTTTCTTGAAGAGGAGCTTAAAGACAAGTATACCTTGTTTAAAGCCACCAATGGAAAAATTGCTTTAGAACTGCTGGAAAAAGAAACGATTCAGTTGGTAGTAAGCGACGTTATGATGCCAGAAATGGATGGATTTGAACTATGCCGAATAGTGAAGTCTGACGTAGAGCATTCGCACATTCCCATAATCCTGCTCACAGCTAAAAACACCTTGCAAGCGAAAATCAAAGGTCTTGAGATCGGAGCCGACGCTTACATCGAAAAACCATTCTCTCCCGAACATCTACAAGCGCAGATCGCAAGCCTTCTCACCAACAGAAGCAAGATCAAGGACTATTTTGCCAAGTCGCCGCTAGTGCATATAAAGAGCATGGCCTACTCTAAAGCGGATGAACAATTTTTAGAGCTGTTGAACCAGGCCATTGAAGCTCGTATAGACGATCCCGATCTCGATGTTGAAGAAATTGCAAGAACAATGGCAATGAGCCGCCCCACTCTTTACAGGAAAATCAAAGCGATCTCGAACCTCACGCCCAACGAGCTGATACATGTTACTCGCCTGAAGAAAGCAGCAGAACTACTCGCTGCGGGATCATACAAAATTTACGAGGTTACGGAGATGGTGGGTTACACCTCTCAACACAATTTCAGCAGAAGCTTTCTGAAGCAATTTGGGATGACACCAACAGAATATGTAAGCTTGAAACAGGCAGAAAATAAAATGGAAGGTGAATAAGTCAAGGTCTATCCTCGCTCCCACGAGCGTCTACTTACTAGTCGCTGCAACAGCCTGCTCGTGAACGCAAGCCTTACCAGGTTGTTGTATTCGCCCGAAGCTGTTTTTTTCACAAGCATATACAGAGGCTGTCTGTCCGGTTTCACGCCAAGCATCGGTGCTTGTTCATCTTCATCATCCAGCTGGCAAACAGCTTGTAGGCTGTCGTTTCTGAAGATCCATGCTTTATGTGCATCCCCATTGTAGAAGATCTGGACAGGTGATTGGTGGATCTGCCCTTCGATCTTGTAATTGATGGCCGCTGGTTCTGTTGCATTGCTCCTGCGACCCCTGTTAGTTGTTTCGCTGAATATAACATTAAGCTTTTCGTCCTGAGAGTCGTACCTATTTGGTATTAAACTAAGTTGAAAATTGCCAGCCGTATCACCTTTCTCTTTAATAATAATGGTTGCACCTTGCTCCCAGAATATGGTAGCCCATGAATCTGTCACAACTTCTTTAGTTCCATTACTGTTTCGAACCCTACTGCTTGTTTTTTCCAGCTCCCCGTTGCAATAAATATCAAGTTTCCAGCTAAGGTTTTCATCTCCGGTATTCACCTCCCCTTTCAACAGCCACTGTAAGCTTTCCGAGTTGGACACACTGCCTCCCAGAAGCCGTGTAAACAACTTTCGAGTGGCATCTCCGGCGGCCTGACCTGCAGTATAAGGACTACGTTTCGGAGCTTTCCACTTGAGGTCAATTGGTGTTATTGCAGAAGCAGCAAATTCGTAGCTTGCTTTTCCCCGACGTGGTTTCGCAATGCTGATTGAATCGAAACCCGCAGTAGAAAGCTGTGCGTGCAAAAGCGGAGCAAGCAGCACCAGCAGTATACAATTAAAAAATCTCATTTACTCTTTTTGTGGCTGTCGGGCCGCAAGGTACCAAATTGATCCAAGTGCAATACGAGTAGATCATCGTTAGGCTTTATTATTTATCAACAGATTTACCCTTCGTACAATTACGAAATAAATGGAGCAGTTTTGCTCTTGTTGTGCATGCTGGGCTGCTGTATGTTTGTATCAGAAGTTGATTGATACGTTATCAATCAAAGCCAATATCCTGAAAACAAACAATGTCCAAATCCTAAGAACCAAAACCATTTGTCCATTATCCAGAAAACCAAAAATCCAATATCAGTCAACTTCTTTTTTTCATCCATTTTTTAGCTATACAAACCGAATCCAATCCCTTTGAAACCAGATCCAATCCTTTGAAACCAGATCCAATCCTTTGAAAACAGTATCCAATCCTTGAAACCAGATCCAATCCTTTGAAACACTATCCATGAAAACCCGGCGTGTTCCGTCCTAACAACAAAAATTTTAAACCGCCTTGAAAATGTCCCTTCAGATCTGAGGGGACATTTCTATTTTTAGGGATTGCTCGTGGAAAATTGAAGCCGCTACAGATCAACTGGAGCAACCAACCAATCGAATATCAACACCAAAGAATAGGATCACGAACTATGACAAGTCTTCAATCGCTCCGTGCTCTATTCTGAAATTTCTGTAAGAAAGCAATTACACGGCGGTATGTTGTCAGTGAGTTTCTGCTCCAGCACCGTCTGTTAACGACAGACGAGTAATTAATCAAAGAAATAAGGACAAGATCAGGTCACCGGCTCTTTCACTTTGGCAGCGTACCATTTCTCAAGCATCATCATCAACTTCTTCGGCTCGAGCGGCTTACTTAGGTAGTCGTCCATTCCCGCCGCAAGACACTGGTCGCGGTCTTCATGAAGTGCATTTGCTGTAAGAGCGATGATAACTGGCTGGTGCTTGAGGCTCGCCCGGATAAGGGCTGTTGCTTCCAGGCCGTCCATCTCGGGCATTTGCACATCCATCAATACGATGTCGAAGGGTGTGATTTTCAACGCCGCCACGGCCTGGCTTCCATCGCCCACAATGAGGGGTTCGTACCCAAGCTTTTTCAATATCATACCTATCAATTTCTGGTTCACAGGGTTGTCTTCGGCAATAAGTATATTCAATGGAGATTTCTTAGCGAAACTAATATCAAATTGTAGGCTTGCCGTAGCAGCAGGTTTGTTGACAGCCTGACCCTGTTTTGTGAGCACCCTTCTAAGCTCCTTCCGCCGCACCGGTTTTAGCACAACAGCCGAGAATAAATCCTGATATGCTTTGGTCTGCTCCCCGCCTACACTTGTAAGTAATATTAAAGGCAGCTTTGTCTCTATTTCGTGCAATTTTCTTGCAAGCTGGACCCCCGTAGTGTCGGAGAGTTGCATACCGGTGATAACGA
>DASQNW010000324.1:0-6661 GCA_035644775.1 Chitinophagaceae bacterium
ATTGATAAACGCTTTTGATTTAAACAGGTTATCTTTTTTCATGAGGATAATTTTCGTAACGCAACTAATTTGCCGTGGCGGTGTTTAAAATTAACTATAACATTTTGCCGGGACGGTAAGGCCCCCTTTTGTTTTTAAAACCACGGAAAGGCTCATTCCGTATATAGCCCCATGATGTCAGCACATATGAAGCGGAATAAATTGATGTTGCTGCTATTGTTTTGTTTAGGCCAGCTGCTTACGTGGGGGCAGGGGAGCTTTGTTAGTGGCGAGCTGGTTGATGAACTGCCGATAAAGAAATTGCTTAATCAAAGTACCCCTGCCACTTCTATAAGCGACCTCAGGGGAAAACTAGTGATCGTGGATTTTTTTGGTACCTGGTGTGCGCCCTGCATCAGGGCAATGCCGCATTTGAAGGAGATACAGGAAAAATTTAAAGAGCAAGTTACAGTGCTGCTGGTGTCGAACGAAACCGAGCAACAACTCAGTAAGTTTATAAAATCAAAGAAGGATTTCTCATTTGCTGTTTTGGTAGACGAAGGGAATTTGTGGAATGACTATTTTCAACCTGCCGCACTGCCGTACACTGTAGTGATTGGTAAAAGTGGAAAAATGCTTGCAACGACAGAAGCGGATCAGATTACAGACGAGACGATTCAGCAGTGGTTGCAGACCGCCGACAAAGCGGCACCGTCTGCTACTTTACAAGCACCCGCCCCCAAAAAGGCAACAACAATGAGCAGAAGTCAGCAAAGCACTAACAAAACAGTACAGCTATCGCAACAATACATCTATGCCGCCAAAACAGGAGGGGAGACGAAGCTAGTGTTTGACGCTCTCGGCGCTCTTCCACATGCCAACTTGCTGAACTCTCTCAGTACCGATGATCTGAAAAAAGCATTTTGGATAAACGTCTATAATGGGTTTACGCAGACAAAGTTGAAAGAAGATGCAAAAGCCTTTGAAAACAGAAACTCATTTTTTAAGAAAAAGCAGATCAACATTGCGGGAAAGCTATATAGTTTAGACGAAATTGAGCATGGGATACTCCGGCGCTCCAAACACAAGTGGAGTTTGGGGTACATCAGTAAATTGTTTCCTTCAAAAAGAGAAAAAGGGCTGCGGGTAAAAGAAGTAGACTACAGAATCCATTTTGCACTGAATTGCGGCGCTAAAAGCTGTCCGCCTATTGCATCATACAACGATGAATTATTGAACCAACAGCTGGATCTTGCTACGCGGGCATATCTTAGCAGCGAAGCAGAATACGATGCACAAAAAAACGTGGTGCTGCTGCCGAAGCTTATGAGTTGGTTTCGCGCTGATTTTGGCGGAAAAAAAGGAATGCTGAGAATACTGAAGCAGCATAATTTGGTTCCGCAGGAAGCCAAACAAAAAATCAACTTCAAAGAATACGACTGGACTTTATCATTAAACAACTATTCAAATTAAGACAATGAGTAATCACTACTACAACGAAGAAGACCTGGGCAAGTTTGGAAACATTGGTGAATTTCAAAAAGGGCTTGCAGAAAAGTTCTTCTCATGGTATGGAGAAGTGTTTAAAGACAGTGAACTTTCTGCCAAAGAAAAATCGTTAGTTGCACTTGCTGTTGCCCATGCCGTTCAATGCCCTTATTGCATCGATGCGTACAGCAGCGATGCTTTTGAGAAAGGCTGGAGCGAAGGTCAAATGATGGAAGCCGTGCATGTAGCTGCAGCCATACGTGGTGGTGCTTCGTTGGTGCATGGCGTGCAAATGATGAATAAGGTGAAGGAAATTGCCATGTGAGGGCCATCAGATTACAATGTTTCTTGAATTGCATCGATAGCTAAGCTTAAAAGAAAATTAGTGGGAAGAAACCTGGAGAAAGCATCGCTTAATAGACAGCAACATCAGCTTGCCGACGCGCAAGTGCAGCTTGATATACTCGAGCATGGCAGCACCGGCGATTTTGCTTTAGTACCTTTTCAACAAAAACTTGAAGCCTCAAATTTGTATCCGCTGACCCCATCACACATACAGGTGTTTCAGGTAAACGTAGGCAAGATGTGCAACCAGGTGTGTAAGCATTGCCATGTAGATGCAGGCCCAGATCGTAAAGAGATTATGACCAGGGACACCATGCGGCAATGCCTGCAAGCACTTGCTGAAAACCCTCTTTTGCAAACGGTGGACCTTACTGGTGGTGCTCCGGAAATGAATCCCGATTTCAGGTGGTTTGTGGAAGAAATAAAAGCATTGGGGCGGCACGTGATGGTTCGTTGTAACCTTACCATTATTCTGGCAAACAAAAAGTATTTCGACCTCCCTGAATTTTACAAGCAGCACCAGATAGAAGTGGTTTCATCATTACCGTTTTATACACAGGACCGCACTGACAGGCAACGTGGCGATGGTGTTTTTGAAAGCAGCATTAAGGCGCTTCAAATGCTGAACAATGTTGGTTATGGCCGCGAGGGAACAAATCTTTTACTGAATCTTGTATACAACCCGGCAGGAGCCTTCATGCCACCGCCACAGGAAGCATTGGAAAAGGAATATAAGGGCGCACTTAAGGATCGGTACAACATTGAGTTTAATAACTTGTTTGCTATCACCAACCTGCCGATCAGTCGCTTTTTGGATTACCTGCTGCAAAGCGGTAATTATGAAAAGTATATGGAGAAATTAGTTACGGCTTATAACCCAACTGCTGCTGCCAATGTCATGTGCCGCAGCACCATTTCCATAGGTTGGGATGGTTTTTTGTACGATTGCGATTTCAACCAGATGCTTAACCTGAAAGTTGACAGTGCTTCAAAGCACATTTCTCAATTCAGCAAGGAGCAGCTGGAGAGCAGAAATATAGTGGTGAACCAGCATTGCTATGGTTGCACTGCAGGCTCCGGAAGTAGTTGCGGCGGAGCTGTCGCCTGATGATTACGCCTGATTTAACTTGTGCTTTATTTTCTTTATGCTGAAATAGCTGCTGCTAATTGTTGTAGCGGCTATGATGGCATAGATCCACCAGGGAATATTTGTGCCTGCAACTACAAGGTAAATATTCGCAGCATTAAAGATAAGTGTAGCTACTATTATTGGTAGCACCAGCGATCTGCGCTTCTTTTTATTATATAGAATCCACCACACCGCTGCAGCAAACAGTGGCGTTGCTACTATATGTATGCCCACGAAAAGCACTGGATCAACACTATAGTTTTCACCGAGTGTTTTGTAATAGTGCACAATAGATTCCCACCACGTCATTGCTTCAATATAAGAAAAACAGCAGTGTTATTGTTGGATATGTAAGCAATATGAATTCGAACTACAAAACTTGGAAAATTGCTTGAACAGTCATTTCACTTTGTTCAGTGCAAGCAGTTTTATCATCCAGTCAGGAAGTGGCTTCTCCAGGTTGCGTTTTTTCAGATTTAAATAGATCCCCAACTTCTTCATAACAGGCACTCTATGTGTCTCTACCAGTTCAATCAGTGTCCCATCAGGATCTTCCATATAACAGAATCTACCCGAAGCAGCCTCCATGTCGAACGAGTCGATGCTGTCAACAGTGAATTTGTAGCCCAGGCGAGCTGCATGTGCTTTCAGTCCGCACATGTTAAATACATCAAAACAAAGATGAATGAAGCCACAGTCCCCCCAAAACCTTCCGTTGTAGATTTTGCTCGGTGTTCGGTCAAGACATTGTACCAATTCAAGCTGCACACATCCTAGTAATTTTCCGAATGAACCTTTACCGCAAGCCTCTTTGCGCAGCAACACCTTACGGTACCGTTGTGTTCCATCTTCAATACCATTGTTGAATTCCGTCACCTTATCATACATTACTTCGGCAACATTTAAGACATCCCGATAAAAAGCAAGCGAAGCCTCCATGTCAGAAACGCCAATCACAGCGCCGTTTACACCTCCTGAGGGAAAACCATTTTTTTGAAACCAATGATTGCAGTTAACAAGATTGAAGATGTTGTTTTGTTTGTCGCGCAGCCAGAACTGAACGTCACCCTTTTCATCTGTTTGCAAAGGCGATACCTGTATGCTCTTGCGCCTCGATAAATTTGAATGCGCCTGTTGCAGGTCTGAACATTTTATCTTAGCTGCATATATGCCCAGATCACCATACCTTGGTGGCATCGGTGCTTCAGCAGGAATTCTGTCCTTGAATTGCCAAATTTCAAAGCCGCCGCCTCCCTGCATGTTTAGGGAGAGCAAAGCTTGTCTGGTGTAAACTTTATTGCCGGTATACCGGGTCATCAGTGAAGCCTCGGACGTATCGTCGAAAACAAGTGCGTTCATGTTGAACATCTGGGCATAGTCTTTCAGGCAATGAGCTGCATTCTTTACCCCAATTCCCACTTGTTGTATTCCTGAAATATATTCTTGCATGTTCGCCTCTCTTCAATTTACGTTGTAAACTATGAAGTGGTTCGGGATGGAAGACCTTTTTTGCGGGCTATCTTATAATAAACCGGACGTGCAAACCACCACAGCCAATAGAGGATCTTTTCAGATCTTGCGATGATGAGATGCTTTTTTCGTGTGGCCACAGCTTTGATTATCGTTTTGGCACAATCTGCAACAGGTATTCCGTTCAATTGTCCTTCATCCATTTTGCTGTAAGCATTTCCCTCGCCGTTTAGGGCATGGAGCGAAATAGGTGTGTTAATTCTACCCGGACTCACTATGGTGATGTTCATGTTTTTCACCTGGTGCTCTGTCAGCAGGCTTTCAAAAAAACCTTTAAGTGCATGCTTCGAGGCTGCATATCCTGTGCGTAAAGGGAAGCCCATGAGACCTGCTATGCTGCTGATAACCACCAGGTGACCACCGCTCCGTACCCTAAAATGTTCTAACAATTGCCTGGTGATAGTAATTGGCGCAAAAAAGTTCAATTCCATCAGATGACGGTATACCCCCATATTGGTTTCGTGTGCCATAGACCTCTGGCTGGCGCCTGCAGAAAAGATGACGATATCGATATGGCCAAAGACTGATATTGCTTTTTCAGCCAGAGCAGGTAAACTTGCGTTGTCGAGCATATTTGCGGGGAGAACATGGCAGGCACTGCCCTTAGATTGGCAACTGCTACAAATCTCTTCTAGTGCGCTTTCGTTACGCGAGGACAAAATCAGCCTTGTATTATAAGTTGAAAATTGTCTTGCCAATTCGGCTCCGATGCCAGAGGAGGCACCTGTGATCCAGATGACCTTGTTACTAAAACGCATTTTTCCGGTAGTTGAGCATTCTTTTATAGGTATCCAGCATTTCCTGCTGGCTAGCGCCTTTCCTGTACATGCGTACCACAGAAGCATTCGCAAGTTGCACACGCAACCAGCTGTTGGTTTCGTATTTACGTGCAGAGATGAGTACAGCTCGGTTGATGATCTTATAACGTGCGAGTTTCCGTACACGTTCGCAAAACTCATATTCTTCCATGATCTTCATATCTTCTTTAAAGCCATTGGAACGTTCGAATACGGTTCTCGTTACAAATAGCGTCTGGTCGCCACCCATGCAAATGAAAAAATCAAAGCGGGTAAAAAATGCGTTTATTTTCAAGATGGTTTTTCCGGAGTTATACCGGGTAAAGTATCTGCCCAGCTCATAGCCTTCAGCAACAGCATTTTTGATATCTGCAACAAACGTGGGAGGCGGCTTGCAATCGGCATGCAGGAAATAAAGTATTTCTCCCGAAGAAAGGCTGACGCCATAATTCATTTGAGCACTACGGCCTTTACGCGGAGATGTTACTGCCATCGCGCCTGCAGCTTGCGCAAGCGAAAGCGTGTTATCATCGCTGCCTGCGTCTGACACAATGATCTCAGATACTTCGCCATTAGCATGAGCCCTGAGGTAGGTTACCAAAGATGCAATATGCGCTGCTTCGTTGTAGGTGGGTATAACAATGCTAATCATTACTCCTGCTGCCAAATATGATTAATGCGTACATGTCCTGGCTTAAAGATAGCTCACAATTATGGAGAGGTGCTGTCGCCAGTGAGCTTACGACGATCTCGGGAAGGGAAGAAGTTTTGAGGAGGGACTCTTACTCAAGTAAGAGATCCCTGGTCTCTCAGGCGGTCAAGCCTTCTACTACTTTAACCATGATGGTAAGGGTAATTGTCAGCCAAATTGCATCAACCAACATTTTGGTCCACGAGTAGCGGAACTGATACCTGGTAGATCTTTTCATAATCATACCTCCTTGCTAAAAACATCTTTAATTCTAACAAATCGAATACCGTTTGCATTTGTTCGCAATTAACTGTGAAATCGACGGGATGGAACTGAAAAAATTTCATTGAACGGCAAACATTTGTTGTAAAATTTTCATGAGCAGTGGCCAAAGTTTCAAATTGAATCGGCCAGCATATTCAGAAGAGATGCACCCAAAAACGAAGACGACCAGACATAAAAAAAACCGCCGTGCGGCGGTTTAGTATATAATAAGTAGACCTATTAAAATGCCTTCTTTGCGGTTTGCTTCGGAGCTTGCTTTTTCTTTGCAGGCTTCGTAGTCTTAGCATTAGAACCGCGGGCTGTATTACCACCTCCACTTATTTTCTCTGCCAATTGTACTGCTTCATATGCATTCACAATGCCTCCCGAAACGCTAAGTTCGCTAAGTTCCAACGACTCATCACCCGACGTATGGAC
>DASQNW010000325.1:0-4127 GCA_035644775.1 Chitinophagaceae bacterium
CCGGCATCGAGGATGTTTCTACTATCCACCAGGTGATCATCAATCCGGCAACCGCTAACACCTTAACGGCCTCTTCGTTTACATTAAATGGGTTTAAAAAGAGCAGTACCAAAAACACGACAATTCCTGAAGCAACGGCTAACCAATACTTGTACGAAAACTTCATGAAAGAAAGATAGAAAAAGTAAGATAATATAAGGTACTACAGCCTCCACAATTTCTACTGCATGGATAATAGACAATATTAGCAGATTGCGATTATAGCTTTCAGCTTGCACTAATTGTTCAATCAAACAGGTTTCTACCACCTGCACCATTTGTGTGTAATCTGAACAGTTAGCCAGTCTTTCATTAACATCTTCCACTTCCAGGTTTATAATGGCGGATGCACTGGAATATTGGTGCGTAAACTCAAAGAGCGGGATTCCTAATAGCCTGTAAAGCGCTCCAGGATGAAAATGCACCCTGAACATCAGGTACTCCTGTGTGAGGTGGAAGTTATACCTTGAAACCTGCTGGCGGAACAGAGATACGTTCGGGGCTTTTAGGAGCGTACTGTTGTTTTGGTCGGAAATAGAAACAAACACTTTGGGGAAGAAGGTAATGTCTTGCTCGGGTTTAGGGGCATAGGGCTTAATAGGAATTGGCTCATTTCCATCAAATATAAAATGAGCTACTAAGTAATCTCTTACAAAAGTCTTGAAGGATAGGACTTGATATGACATACTTATATAGCATAGCCTAAAGGGGTGTATTGCCGCTAACGCTGACAGGCTTTACGAAGACAGGAATTGGAAAATATGTCGTCTCACTCTAACATCTAAGTTGATAAATATTTTATTGTTGAAGGATAATGCTTCAGCCCGACTACTCTAAAGCTGTTGTTATACGCCACTTATTCTTCAATCTTTATAGGGACCTTAATTCCACAGCATTAGTACTACAACAAATTACAGCTTTTATTAAATCCTTTTCAAGTTCATGATTTTAAGCAGGAGACTGGCATTAAGGCAATGGAGCATGTAAAAGTTCTTTTACCTAACCCTGAATAATTATTTTACCTTTATACTACCCCCTCTGTTAACTTCCTACATAATCTTTATAGTCCCCCTTGTTTACCAATGTTTTTTCACTCATAAAATAAATTACATGGAAACAACATCCGCAACCACAAAAAACAATGTACAAGTCGTTCAGCAGGGATTCAATGAGTTTTTAAAAGGGAATATTGCCGGTATTCTCACTCTTTGTACAGAAGATGTCAAGTGGGGCACCTATAAAGTACCTAATGCTCCTTTCACTGGTAGTTTTTCAGGAAAAGAAGGAGTACAACAGTATTTCTATCAAACTGCCCAAACGATTCAATTTACTTCCTTTCAGCCAAAGGAGTTTATTGCCAATGCAAATCGGGTGATGGTACTTGGGAATAATAGCGGAACAGTAAAAGCAACCGGGAAATCCTTTGATGTTGGCTGGTGCTGTAGCTTTCTGTTAAGTGAAGGGAAAATAGCAGAATTTTTCTTCTTTACTGATTCCTACGACACATATAAAAATTTCCGTGATTAATCTATCAAACCCTTCGTTTTTGCAAAACAACCAATGGTTAAGGATGTACGGTATTCAAATTATAAGGGTTCTTGAACTTAGAATTGGCTTTGTTCAAATACATAAAATGAGTATAGCTAAAGTCCTCATTATTGAAATAATGGTTGCTTATAGCGCCTAACGTTAAAGTCTTTATGCAGGTGTGGGCTTGGCAGTACTCCCGTTGATTGAAACAATACAGATGCCATGATATTCGCCCGCCTAATTTATAACGTCTTGCCACACTTGCATACTTACCCTGTTGGTGGCAGTCCTTTTTTGAATTTTCTAATTACCACTTATTGAAATTACATCACTTTGTTGTGTCGTATTTCCAATTCTTGTAAACAAATCGTAGCGCATCATAATAGGCAGGAATTGGTTCTGTCATGTGGTCTTCAGAAGGATAATACTTATACTCGTGTTCAAATGTTTTCAAACTATTCTGTTTTACTAGTTTATCAAATTTCAACAAATCGTTTCGAAAATTTCCACCCTCATTCCCTACGCTATAGAAAAATTTTTTACTCTTCATTGGTAGATTTGGTAGTTTTTGTTCTGCCAATCGTAAAAAAGATTTATTGCCAAACCATAGTGAAGGGCTTATGGCAATATAAGCATCAAACATATCAGGGCGCGTAAGCATGCAATTAATAGCTGTAAGACCACCTAACGAATGTCCGGCAAATATTTTGAAAGGACTTGTTTTATAATTAGCCTCCATGTAAGGCATCAATTCCTGTTGAATAAAGTTAAGAAACTGCTCGTTGCCGCCGGATGTCTTTAAGTTAGAATCAATTTTACCGTCAAATTTGATTAAGCTATGAGTAGGCGTGAGGTCTTTTACACGGTCCACACTAACAATGCCTACTACTATTATTGGAGGAATAACCTGCCAATGCCTTAAATACTCTATATATGCAGAAAGGATGTGGAAATGATTCTCCCCATCTAAGAGATACAACACGGGCATTGCCTTGTTTATATCCGCAGAATCGAGTTGTGGAACATGAATGTATATCTGGCGGCCTTGCTTTAGCACCCGGGAATGTATTAAATGCACATCGTTGGCGATATGATTATATAACTTTGGTACTTGGGCTGTTGCCTGTGAAGTGAAAAATATAAAGAATACTATGAAATGCTTCATATCATTAACGAAAAGTCCGGTAATAGAGTATAGATGTTGAAACGCCTCGTTCAAAATTGCCACCAACGTTTAACAGCTTTCAGAAGTAAGGGTATTTGAAAAGCTTTCGCCTCATTTTCTTTTTGCTGCTCCATAGAGCTAATAAGTTCAACACATATTCATCTGATCTTATTGCAGAAAGCTGCTGTTGGCAGCTGGCGCTATTGCTTTATAGCGTACCCGGCATAAAGAATATTCATATCGTTGCTTTCCACCAGCCAAAACTTTCTACCAAGGTCAGTATACGTCCATTCGCCTTGTGCTCTTTTTCTAAGGTAGCCCAACATCTTAGGAATAGAGATATTGGGTGAGGAGCCTTTGTGTTCTTTCCAATCGAAATCATTTTTCTGCAAAAGCTCTTTGATTTCCGATGGTTTAATGAACATCTCCCACACATGCAGGTTTGGGGGCATGAAGGCCCAACGTTTCCATTCCTGCCAGATTTTAATAGCCACCAGCTTACTGATAACGGTTCGGTTCAGGGTATCGTAGAAAAAAACACCGTTTGGCTTCAACACCCTTGCTATTTGAGCTATTACCTTAGGTAAATCCTGCACATGTTCTAAAACATCACAACAAAAAACGCAATCAAAGGAGGCATTAGCATAAGGGAGGTTCTCGCCAGTACCCTTATCGTACCATATGTCCAGGCCACTTGCTTTGGCATGGTGTGTAGCCGTGTGGAGTGATTCCGCAGAGGGGTCAATGCCCGTTGTAGCATAGCCCATTTTCCGGATTTCTTCTGTCAGTATACCACCACCACAACCCACTTCAAGCGCCATTTTGCCGATGGGGTTAATGCCTACGTGTTTAATAATCCTGCTTGAATAACCTACCCTCCAAGGATTGATCGAAGTTTTTAGCAAATGCATAACAGTATTGCCGTTCCACCAAATGTCACCTTCAGCATTGTAGACGTTATTGTCTATTTTTTTATAGACTTCAGCGCTTATTTTTTCCATCTTTATGTATGTGATTGTTCATTTGGAGGCGAAAATTAGCATTTAGCTGCCATTTTGGAAAGCCGCTGTTAACCGCCGCTTTCATTTATCACCTGTCTTTATATCTAACACAGAGTAGACAATATGCGTAAAAACGAGTAAGACATTCCACCCAGCCCTAAGTCTTTGCAGCACTCTTTCGTTTTTCGCTTCTTTCCTTTCGTTGTTTCAAAACCACCTTTGGCAAAACCAATAGTGGTAAAGGCGGTGGCATGGTCTGGCGCATTGACGTACCTTATTAAATATGTGCGTTGTTAGCATTTTGTGGCTGCCAGTTTAATAGTTCTCCCCACCACAAATGATGTAGTTTTAGGAAGTCACCCGTTTTGATGTTAGCATTCTTGGTTCTATGC
>DASQNW010000326.1:0-3023 GCA_035644775.1 Chitinophagaceae bacterium
TATGGCATCTCCTGACAGGATATCAGGCACATCAGAAGCTATTTCGCCTCTATAAGACAATTGTTTTTCCTTGATCTTCTCGGTGAACATCGCGCCGACAGAACTGGTAATACTTCGTAGGCTGAAGTTAGTCTCCTCAAACTGCAACATTCCAGCTTCTATTTTCGAAAGATCCAGGATATCGTTGATCAGAGCCAGCAGGTTCTCTCCAGATGAATGTATATTTTGAACATACTGTCGCTGCTCTGGGTCAAGGTCTGTTCGTTTGAGAATGTTTGTGAACCCAATAATTGCGTTCATTGGAGTTCGTATTTCGTGGCTCATATTCACCATAAATTGCTCCTTCATTGAAGAGGCCTCTTTCAACCTTTTTTCAGAGATGTTGAGGTCACTGATCATCCGCTGCTGACCGGTACTAAGATTCAGAATGTACCAAAAAGCAAAGACTAAGAGTATGCTGGCCAAGATTGCCATTATAGCTCCCGAAATTTTAGCTTCGCTTCCGCTTTTCTTTATTGTATTTGTAATCTGCAATGACTTCTGTTGGCGTGACTGGTCGAGTACCGTGATGATTTGCACAATGCTGTCACGCATGAGTTTTCCCGTGCCGCTGTTAATGATTGCTTCTGCTGCAGGTTTACCTTTTTTTTCGAAAGCATCGAGGATTTCCCGGCTAAACTCTACCTTTCTGTTTACTAAGCTCATCAGCCGTTCCACTTCGCCAGAGGTGATAGAGGAGCGCAACTCCTTGTTTACCCTCACAAGTGCATTGTCGATGTGCTGAATCTTTTCTTCTACGTCGTTTAAAAATTCAGGGTTGGCTGAAATCACTGCTCCCCTTATATCGCTTTCCACGCTTAGTAGATCCGCTTCCATTTTGCGGAGGTCATTTCTTGTCCGCAATTCATTTAACAGCGCCTGGTTGCTATTAATAAGCTGATTGATATTTCTGCTCGTGATAAATAGTATGAAGACAATAAACAGTATGCCTATGAGGAAACCAAGGAGAGCAATATTTTTTAAAGGGCGTTTTTGCATGAGTCTGGATAGACTAAAGTACAAAAAACAGCCGTTTGAAAACTCTTAAGTATTATATTTCCTAATGATAGATACAATCACGAAAATGCCAACTGCAATGCCGCAAGCTGTAATCAGGAGAAGCCATGTATGATTTCTTTCGAACAGTTCTCCTAGAAACACATACTCAGAAACAATGAGCAAGAGAACAGCAGAAACAAAAAGAATAATATTTTTTCTTCTCATACAAACGGGGTTGAAATAAAACCGTTTGATAGGCGTGCCACAGCCATTCAATTCTTTATCACGTAAGTGACAATCCGGTCTTATTCGGATAAACTAGACAGGTCGATAAAAATACAGGTTTGTGGAAGCGCAACTGGTTCTTTTAGCCGGAGCTTAGGAAGAGTTCGGCAGAACAGAGTTTACAAACGACAAAGCTAGAGTAAGTTGAGCCGCTTATTAAGTGCGGTTTTGTAGGTTTCCGCCACCGGGATGCTCGATTTGCCAATACTAATTACCCCATCCTGGATAAAATCGATCTTTTGTAACGACACAATATAACTACGATGAACGCGGATAAATTTTGCCATCGAGAGCTTTTCTTCAATGGATTTGAGGGTGGAATGCAGCACATGAAATTTTTGTGCTGTGTGTACTTTCACGTAATCACCCATTGCTTCTAAAAAAAGAATATCCTCAACGTTCAGCTTTTTGAGAGTACCGTTGTCTTTTACAAAAACGAACTCTTGTGCTTCAATCTTCACTTCCTGCTTCGTGCTTTCAAGTGCTTCTTTGGCTTTTTCCACAGACTGAAGAAAACGGGCAACTGATACGGGTTTTACGAGGTAGTCTACGACGTTCAGTTCAAAAGCTTCAACTGCATAATCTGTCTTGGCAGTAGTAAAAATTATGAGGGGCTTTTTGGTCCCTAATTTTTTGGTGAGCTCTATGCCCGTCATACCAGGCATTTCAATGTCCAGCAGCAAAAGATCTACGTGTTCGTTATTGAGGAAATTATACGCTTGCATAGCATCACTACATTCGGCCACCAAATCCAAAATTTGCACCTGGTCTACAAGCTGTTTCATGGCCAAACGAGCCATCTGGTTATCATCTACAATCAAACATTTCATGGTAAGGGTGAACAAATATAATAAGGTTCACTGTTTGCAAGGCAAAGACAGAAACAAAAGATTGAGCTTTTTCTTGATGGGTGAACGAGACTTCCGCAATTTTTATATCTGCCCGATTTTTTATATGTTCACGGTCGAATGAGGTGCTTGCTTATTCTGTTGCTGCTAACTGCTGGTATAATCTGCTATGCTCAGCCGCTGTTCGAAAAAGAGAAGTATGATACCCACTTCTCTCTTACTGCCGTTAAAATCAGGTCAGTAATAAAGATCGATGGCGAGCTGAATGAATCTGCATGGGAAAGCACCAAATCTTCAGGTGATTTTTGGCAACATTGGCCCTCCGATAGAGAAAAAGCAGGGAAGCAAACACAGGTTAGGATCGTTTATGATGATGCATTTCTTTACATCGCGGCTATTTGTTTCGACAGCAGCGGGCGAGACAAAGATTTTACTGTACAAACTCTGAAACGTGATCAACGATTCTTTGACAGTGACGGTTTTTCTGTAATCCTGGATCCGCTAAGACAAGCAACGAATGGCTTTTTATTTGGCGTAAGTCCATATAACGTACAATCCGAAGGTTTGATCTCCACAAATAGCCCTATAAACTTTGCCTGGGACAACAGATGGTATTCCGCAGCTAAGCGTATGCCTGATTACTGGACAGTTGAAATGGCCATTCCTTTTAAAACGCTTCGATATGAATCGAGCAGAACCTCGTGGGCAATTAACTTCTTACGCAATGATATCCGGGCCAACCAGTTTCATACATGGACCTGGGTACCTGTAAATTTTGACGGCACTGACCTCGGCTATACAGGGGCGTTATACTTTGATAAGCAGTTGCCGCAGCAGAATAAGAACATCTCT
>DASQNW010000327.1:0-20915 GCA_035644775.1 Chitinophagaceae bacterium
TGTAGGTGAGTGCGAAAAAGCTTGGAGCTTTGTTATCCAAAAAATCCTGCAGCGACGCAAACCGGTAGTAGCTCGGCCCTCCGGCATCCGAGAAATAATTCTGGAACGCAAGGTAATCATAGTTGAGGCCCGCTGTTAGGGTGTGTTTTCCCAAGCTCAATGTGGTATTGTTAGCAATGTTGTATGCTTTGTCATCAATTTTATTTTCAAATGAAAACAAGTCTGTGCCAAAGGAAGTATACACATTTGCGCCGTTCATTATGTCAACAAAAGGAAATGTGCTGTTTGGAACACGCTGGGGTTGATTGTGCGTGTAGGAGGCAATTAGTTGGTTTGACAAACGGGTGGTAAAATTCGAATTAAGTTCAACGACAGTAGAGTTCACCCTTGTATTGTTCTTGAAGTTGGAGCCGTTGAAATTTAGACCACCTGTTCTGCCGCCGCGCCTGCTGTTGCTGAACCTTGTGGCACCAGAGGGTCCGCTGCTGGTATTTATCTGGTCGTCATCATCCGTTTCCGATTTGTTGTATCTGAAAGTTAGCCTGTGTTTGTCAGTAACATTCCAGTCAATGCGACCAACAAACTTGAAGTTCTCAGTTGCAAAATCGTAGCCTTCATATGCGCCGGGATCGTAGCCGTGTGTGTTTATCAGATATGCGCTCAGTCGGTCAAGGTCAGATGCCAGAACTGGTGTTGCATTGGGATCAGCGTCATTTTCTCCCGGGCGCATTGCTACAGAGGTTTGTCCTGGTAATGTTCTAAGCTCCCGCTCCGCATTGATAAAAAAGAAAACTTTATTCCTGATGATTGGCCCTCCTACACTGGCTCCATAGATCTTGGTTGATCTCTTTGCATTTGAAACCTTGACGTCCTTCACTTTCTCGCCATTGAAATTCTCATTTCTGTAAAATCCGTACACAGTGCCGCTATACGTGTTTGTTCCTCTGCGGGTAACGGCGTTTATTCCTGCACCCACAAAGCCTGCCTGTCGAACATCATAGGGAGCAATGTTTACCTGTATCTGGTCCAAAGCGTCTATAGATATGGCGGCTGCGCCTCCGCCTGGTATCATGCCATCACCAGAACGCCCAAAGTTGTTGTTGAACAAAGCACCATCTATTGTAATGTTGTTGTAACGGTTGTTCATTCCTCCAAAGCTGTTTCCATTTGCCTGAGGGGTAGCTCTTGTAAGCCCAGTGATACTTCTGCCGATATTCGGCGTGTTTTGTATTTGCCTGCGGGAGAAATTTGTGGCAGCGCCTGTTCTTTCCGTGGCAGATCTACGTCCGGTAACAACCACTTCCCTCAACTCCTGGTTGCTTGCAAGAAGCTCTACCTGCACATTATAGATCTCTCCTAATGGTATATTGATGTCGCTTCTTTCAGAGGTGCCATAGCCAACGTAAGATGCCCTTATTGTGTAAGGTCCGCCAGGTGGTATGTTGGGTACGTCGAACCTGCCTGCGGTTCTTGTATTTACAGTAAAGTTTGTTCCAGCCGGTTCGTAAGTCACAACCACTGTAGCGCCCACAAGTGGCTCGCCTGTCCCAGACTTTACTGACCCTGAAATGCTACTCGTTGTTACCTGCGCAAGGCAACTTCCTGCTGTTGTCAACGCTAAGAGCAAGCACAAAATTCGTTTTTGCATATGGTTGATTTACGGTACAAAGAAAATTTATTACAGGTGCACCGGCTGGGTTCAAGCTATTAACATATTGTTACGCTAAATGATTGAAGACAAAGAAACCGTTGCTCCTGCTGCATTTGCAGTGATTGCTAACATTCGTTGTTAAGAGGCTTTGTTGCTACCTTTGCAAAAACTTAGCCCATGCTCGACAGTATTGAGTCAGCTATAGAAGACATCCGGTCAGGTAAGATGGTGATTGTTGTAGATGATGAAGATCGGGAGAATGAAGGTGATTTTATCATTGCTGCAAAACACGTAACTCCTCAGGTGATCAACTTCATGAGCAAACACGGGCGGGGGCTTATATGCATCGGCCTCTTGGAGGAAAGGTGTGATGAACTTGGGCTGGAGCTGATGGTTAATAACAATACTGCTTTACACGAGACGGCCTTTACAGTATCGGTGGATTTGCTGGGACACGGATGTACCACAGGAATATCCGCCCAAGACAGAGCTAAAACCGTTCAGGCGCTCATCGATCCTGCTACTAAGCCCGAAGAGCTCGGCCGACCCGGGCACATCTTTCCACTACGTGCAAAAAAAGGTGGTGTTCTGCGGAGGGCTGGCCATACAGAAGCGTCTATCGATCTCCCGCGTTTAGCAGGCCTCGAAGCTGCGGGCGTGCTGGTTGAGATATTGAACGAAGATGGCACCATGGCAAGACTTGAAGAACTGCGACGGATTGCTGAAAAATTTGAGTTCAAGATCATTTCTATAAAAGACTTAATAGAATATCGCTTGAAACGCGATTCGCTGATTGAAGAAATAGTTCGGGTAGATATGCCGACACAGCATGGGCACTTCAAGCTTGTTGCTTTCCAGGAAAAGAACACGAGCAATGAACACCTGGCGCTGATAAAGGGCGACTGGGAGCCCGGTGAACCTGTAATGGTGAGGGTGCATTCATCCTGCTTTACAGGAGATATACTTGGCTCGTTACGTTGCGATTGTGGCGAGCAGCTTCATAAAGCGATGCGTATGGTAGAAGAAGAAGGCAAGGGAGTGATACTGTACATGAACCAGGAAGGCCGAGGGATTGGCCTTGTTAATAAATTAAAAGCTTACCGACTACAAGAGCAGGGAATGGATACCGTGGAAGCCAATCTGCACCTGGGTTTTCAAATGGATCAGCGAGATTATGGGGTGGGTGCACAGATACTTCGCCACCTGGGTGTTCACAAGCTTCGCCTCATCACTAATAATCCAAAAAAGCGTGTAGGGCTTATTGGTTATGGACTGGAGATCGTCGATAATGTTGCACTTAACGTACATCCTAATCCGCACAATGAACGGTATCTAAATACAAAGCGGGATAAGCTCGGTCATGAATTATAGCAGCGACTGCTATTTACACTTTGAAGGAAATTTGTTGTCAAGTACAGCTTTGATGTCGCTGTAAGCACTTGCCTTCTGATCTTCCTTGAAATCTTTCAGCAGGTAAACAAATGCGTAACCGCGGCAAAAATCTATCACAGGTATTGTGCCCCCGCCACTTGGCACGGTTAAAATGGAAGCTTGCTTTCCTGCTTGCTCCGGCGACCAGGCACCCAGTGCATATACAAAACCATTTACTTCGCCAGGAACGTTCTTGAAACCATTCTCTACATGAATACGTCGAAGCTCGCTTACTGATTTTTCACTTAAGATGCGTTGACCCTTATATACACCGTTGTTTAGTAGCATAGTCATAAAGCGAATCAAATCACCCGCAGAAGAACGAGCTCCGGCAGAAGGATCTACAAGAGTGCCGTCGACCGATGAGAAGTTTGTCTGCCGCATGCCCAAGGGGCGGAACAGCTTCTGCTGAGCAACCATATCGAACTTTTTCTTCATCACTACTTCTAACAATCTGCCAGCAACATTGAAGCCCATATTGGTGTATCGAAATTCTTCACCAGGATTCGTTTGAATTTCTTTCGATGCAAAATTTTTCACTTCCTCTTCAAGCGAGGCAAACTTTTTCTTTTCAAATGCTTTCCTGAGTTTCCCGGCGTCTGTCTGCACTCCCATGAAATGAGTGAGGCAATGTCGTATAGTGATGTAGTTTTTTCCATATCGTTCAAACTCGTTAAGATATCGGCTGATGTTGTCGTCCAATGAAATTTTCCCTTCATCCACCAGCATCAACACAAGCGCAGCCGTTAGCCATTCACTGGTGCTGCCAATAGGCGCCTGCCCGCGCTGGGCACTAAACAACTTAGAGTCCTTATTGAAAATAATGGTGTCTTTATTTGCAACCGTAATGACAACCTCCGTTTTCAACTGCTTTTGTTTTTGGGTGGCAATCTCATCTAACTCGGTAAAGTTTTGTGCAGCAACAACCTGAAAGAATAACAGGGAATGCACTAGTATACTGACTTTGAGACGCATACGATTGATTAGATAAGACATACTTACAGAATTTCCGTGTTGGAATTGTATTTGTGAACTTAAGACAAACAAGCAAAACGAAAACACAAAAGATTTAGCATATGAATTTGTCGAATTTCACTATAAAGGCAGCAGAAGTTGTTCAGTCGGCACAACAGATTGCGTTTAATAACAGCAATACTAATATTGAAACAGAGCACTTGTTGAAAGCCTTGCTGGAGCAGCAAGACTCGCCGGTTGAGTTTCTGCTCAAAAAAAATGCTGTAAACACACAGCAGCTCAGCGCCCAATTGGATCAGCAACTTGCTAAACTTCCGAAGATGAGCGGTGGCGAACCTGCACAATCAGTGAGCCGCGAAACGAACAACGCCATACTACGGGCGGGGGCTCTCCTGAAGCAATTCAAAGATGAATTTATCACGCCAGAACACTTGCTGGTGTCGCTTGTGCAAGGCAATGATAGTACGGCCAAATTGCTGAAAAGTGTGGGCTTGTCAGAAAAAGGTTTGTCTGCAGCGATACACGATTTACGCAAAGGAGCGACAGTTACGTCGCAGACGCAAGAAACACAGTTTAATGCACTGAACAAGTATGCAAAAAACCTGAATGAGTTTGCGCGGCAGGGAAAGCTTGACCCTGTAATAGGAAGAGACGAAGAGATTCGGCGCACCTTGCACATTTTGTCTCGACGCACAAAAAACAATCCTATACTAGTAGGTGAGCCAGGAGTTGGAAAAACAGCTATTGCTGAAGGGCTGGCACACAGAATTGTGAACGGTGATGTGCCGGAGAATCTCAAGTCCAAAATCATTTATGCTCTTGATATGGGGCAACTAATTGCCGGGGCCAAATACAAGGGTGAGTTTGAAGAGCGCTTGAAGGGAGTTGTGAAAGAAGTGTCCACTTCAGATGGTGAAATAATTTTGTTTATCGACGAAATTCACACGCTTGTAGGCGCCGGTGCTGGTGAGGGCGCCATGGACGCCGCAAATATCCTAAAGCCTGCTCTTGCAAGAGGTGAACTGAGAGCTGTTGGTGCTACCACTTTGAATGAGTACCAAAAATATTTTGAAAAAGATAAGGCACTGGAACGTAGGTTTCAGAAAGTAATGATTGATGAGCCAAATGTGGAAGATGCTATTTCCATTTTGCGCGGCTTAAAAGACCGTTACGAAACGCACCACCACGTTCGCATAAAAGACGAAGCGATAATTGCAGCCGTAGAACTCTCTACCCGCTACATTAGTGACAGGTTTCTTCCGGATAAGGCAATTGATCTGATCGATGAAGCCGCCGCCAAACTGCGGCTGGAGATGAACTCGATGCCGGAGGAGCTGGATGAACTGGAAAGAAGAATACGCCAGCTGGAAATAGAGCGCGAAGCTATCAAGCGTGAGAACGATGAAGAGAAACTGAAAGAGCTCAATACAACGATTGCAAACCTCGCAGTAGAACGTGATACGTTGAAGGCAAAATGGAATGAGGAGAAAGAGCTTGTAGAAAAAATACAAACCTCGAAAGCTGACATTGAGAGTTTAAAGATTCAGGCAGAGCAGGCCGAGCGTGACGGAGATTACGGGAAGGTGGCCGAAATAAGATACGGAAGAGTGAAGGAACAGGAAGCAAAGATCGACAGCTTGCAGGCACAGTTGAACGAATTGAGTGCTAACAGCCGGCGCCTTATGAAAGAAGAAGTAGATGCTGAAGATATAGCCGAGAGTGTTGCAAAAGCAACGGGTATTCCGGTGAGCAAAATGCTGCAAAGTGAGCGGGAAAAACTATTGCAATTAGAAGAAGAACTGCATCAGAGAGTGGTGGGCCAGGACGAGGCAATATCTGCCGTTGCAGATGCAGTGCGTAGAAGCCGTGCAGGCTTGCAAGATCCTAAAAGGCCGATCGGCTCTTTTATCTTCCTGGGCACTACCGGTGTTGGTAAAACGGAGCTGGCGAAAGCACTTGCCGGCTATCTGTTCGATGACGAGCACATGATGACGCGGATAGACATGAGTGAATACCAGGAGAAGCATACGGTTAGTCGCCTTGTGGGTGCTCCTCCCGGCTATGTTGGTTACGATGAGGGTGGACAGTTGACAGAAGCGGTTCGTCGCAAGCCTTACCAGGTAGTCTTGTTAGACGAGATTGAGAAAGCGCACCCCGACGTTTGGAACGTGCTGCTGCAGGTGTTGGATGACGGCAGACTAACAGACAACAAAGGCCGTGTGGTGAACTTCAAAAACACCATCATCATCATGACATCTAATATGGGTAGCGACATTATACAGGAGAATTTTGCAAAAGTGTCGGAGAAAAATAAAGAAGAAGTAGTGGAAAGAACAAAAGCTGATGTTATGGTGAGGCTACGTGAAACCATAAGGCCCGAGTTCCTGAACCGCGTAGACGAAATCATTCTGTTCCAGCCGCTGATGAAGAACGAAATTCGGGGTATCATCCGCATCCAGCTCAATCATCTGCGTGACCTTGTATGGCAGAATGGTATTCAACTTCAGTTCTCAGATTACCTTGTTGACTATCTTGCTGAAAATGGATTTGATCCGCAGTTTGGTGCTCGTCCTTTGAAAAGACTTATTCAAAAGGAAATAGTAAATACATTGAGCAAGAAGATTCTCGCCGGAGATGTAGATAAAAATTATCCTGTGCTGATCGATGTGTTTGATGGCGTGGTAGTTTTTAGAAACGAGGTAGAGCAGCCACAATCCGTCTAAACTTTCAATATAGCGATGACAACCCGAACTTCTTGTTCGGGTTTTTTGTTTCAACGCTCTAACGGCAAACTGATTATCTGGAAATCTGTACATTCAGTAAAAATTAATTGTTTTCCATGTTCAAATTTCTGCTACAAAGAGTGACTATGCTTACCCTGGCGGCGTTCTTGGGATCTTCTTACATGTCGGCTCAGGAGATTGGTCTTGAGTTATATAGTCTTCGCAACCAGTTCAAAACAGATGTGCCCGGTACGCTTGCTTTGATTAAACAGTGGAACATAAAAGAAGTTGAAGGTGGAGGTTCTTACGGAATGCCACGGGAAGAGTACAAGAAGTTGTTGCAAAAAAATAATCTGAAGATGGTGAGCATAGCAGCCGATTTTCAGAAACTAGCCAATGACCCACAGGCAGCGATTGATGAAGCTAAGTTCTATGGTGCTAAATACGTAGTGTGTTTTTGGATTCCCCATAATGGTAACGAATTTGGAATTGAAGAAGTAAAGAAGGCGGTGCAGGTGTTTAGCACCGCCGGCAAAAAATTGCGGGAAAATGGTCTTTCGTTGTGTTATCATCCACACGGTTATGAGTTCAGGCCATATGAAGGCGGCACTCTGTTCGACTACTTTGTGAAAAATACTGATGCCCGCTATCTTAATTTTGAAATGGATGTATTTTGGGTTAAGCACCCCGGTCAGGACCCGGTGGCTTTGCTGAAGAAGTATCCTAAACGTTTTCCTCTGCTGCATTTAAAGGACCGGGCTCATGGAACCGAAGGAAATCACAATGGCCATGCCGATGTGGAGACAAATGTAATACTGGGACAAGGAGATGTAGGTATTGCAGCAATAATGAAACAAGCTAAGAAAAATAAGGTGAAGCACTATTTTATAGAAGATGAGTCTTCACGCTCCGTACAGCAAATCCCAATAAGTGTAGCATATCTAAAGAGTCTCAAGTGAGCAGAAATAAATTGTTTTAAAAGGCTGGTCCGGGTGACCAGCCTTTTTTTTGCTTGAACGGTTCAACAGCGGATATTTTCCGTTGATGCAAAGGTTAAGCTGTTTCATACAAATACGGTTGTTCTTGTTTCGGCAGACATTATTTCTTTGCGGCCTTAAAATTTATGCTATGAGGAAATTCATCTTTGCTTTCGTTCTGGTAGTATTCTCAACATTGTTCTTGCAAGCACAACAGGTGAACAGTGATTTGGCTAATGAGTATAAAAGAAAATTAGGAATAAAAGCAGGTCATAACTGGTCATATTTATCCGGCTCAACAAATGGTTTCAACAAGGATAGCAAAACAGGTTTTATGTTCGGAGCTTTTTTTGCTCCTGCATCAAAGGGCATTGGGTACCGGTCAGAAGTAATCTTCTCAAGGCAGGGCTACAGCTTTGAGGAAGGTGGTAAGAATACTGATGTGCTAAATGACTACATTTATTTGCCACAACTGACGACGTTTACAATTGCTAAAAAGCTTCAGCTGCAATTGGGAGCCCAAGTAGGCTTTTTATTGAATGCAAAAAAATCTTCTGCAGTAAAAGACACCACTATCACAGGATTGATGAATAGGATTGATTATGGATTTGCCGGTGGGGTGGAAATTTATCCATTCAAAGGTTTGCTGGTCGGTGGCCGGTATAACTTAGGTCTGGGAAAATTGTATAAGCGATACGAGCAGGCTGGTTCAAATCCATATCCTTTGCCGTTTAATCCGGAGAATACAGATTTTAAGAATGGTGTTGTACAGCTTTTTGTTGGTTACAGGTTTTGATCGTGACCGCCTCAGCGGTTAAGCAGGGCCTGCATTCCTCTATAGCTCCACTTGAATTAAGCACAAATGCAGTTATTTATAGCTTGGCAAGGAAGTTGAACCAGTAAGAAAAAAGGAGGAATCAAATATGGCAACAAATTACAACGTAGCGCACAAGGAAGGCCCAGTAGCTCGCACCATTGAAAGTCAGACAGCAAAAATTCCATCAGATGTTTTTCTGTGGACAGGTTTGGGTATACTTACAGCTGCAGGCATTATGCAGTTTACTAACGTACGCAAGCTGAGTTTATTTATCGGTCAATGGGCAGCACCTATTTTAATTATGGGGTTGTATAATAAGCTGGTAAAGCTAGAGGGACACGAAGGCGCAAGCTCAGGCGATACTTTTTAGTTTAATATACCACGTCTGAGTTGTGAATGATGTTATTGGGTAATGGCTTGGTCATTACCCAATTTTTTTGATCACTTGTTTTTGAGTGCTTCTTCAGGTATGTAGTGCCTGCGGCCCTTCTTATCTATCCAATAGTATCTAGAACGATTGTCGATGTAGATGTTTTCGCCATTAGGGCCAACCTTGTCCTTGTGCTCCTGGTCCGTAATCCTCGCTTTTCCTTTGGAAGCTACTTCAGCCGTTTTCTTTCCAGCTTTTTTTGTCCCTTTTTTCACCTCACGACCTGCCTGCTTTACTTTGCTTTGTGCCACCACGGTCGAAGAGAACGAAAGCATCAACACAAGCAAAAAGAGAGAAAATATTTTTTTCATACTTAATTTTTTAGTGAATTGGAAATCCTCAAAGTTGCTGCTGCTAAAAAAATGCCATTAACACTTCCCACACCAGCCTTGACTTTTTATTCCGTTTCATTCAAGTTAAAACACTTGCGCGTTAGTGCACCTCTGCTCTATGCAGCGATAGATGGATCAGCTGACGCATAATGACCAGCAAGTCTGAACGCTGGTTACATTTTTGCAACATCATTCAAAAAAGGATATGGACGAAAAACAAAAAGAACTGCAAGAGCAAAGCGCTCCATTAAAAAACACAGACAATGCTTTTGTGCAGGTGGGAAGTACGGGAGCACCAGTGATACCCAATACATCCCAAGAAGGATCTGAGGAAGAAAAGAACCATACCGATCCATCTCTGGAGAATAGGTAAGTCTATTCTGTCGTCGTATTTTGAAGTAGTTTTTCCTCGATCACCTGCTGAAGCACATTTTTCGGTAACGCACCCTTTTGAATCATCAACGTTCCCTCTAATGGTATGAATAGCAGGGTAGGAATGCTTTGAATGCCAAAGACGGCGGAAAGTTCTGCCTCTTTGTCGGTGTCAATTTTGTAGATCAACAATTTATCAGTGTACTCTTCGGATAGCTCTTCAAGTACGGGTGCAATAGCGCGGCAAGGGCCGCACCAATCGGCATAAAAATCAACAATGGCAGGTAAGTTCCCCTTGTAGCTCCACTGATCATTGGTTTCATAGTCAAAAATCTGCTGCTTAAAATCATTTGCAGTTAAGTGTATTGTAGCCATCCCTTTTAAGTTAAGTGCAGCCAAATTGAATGCCATTAATGCGCTGCTGGAGGGTAAGCTTTTTGCTGTTCTTCGTAAAAAGCTCATGAAAAGCAAGGCGAACATCAAAGGCCATCCTATTCACCCGATGATCATTCCTTTTCCAATTGCTTTTTTTTCAGGTGCTCTTTTCTTCGACATAGCTGCAACCATCCGTCACAACGAAAACCTTTCTACAGTGGCTTACTACCTGACCGTGGGTGGTTTGGGCTTTGCGGTGCTCGCCGCAGTTCCAGGGATCATTGACTTTGTTTATAGGGTACCGCCTAAAAGTTCTGCAAAGAAGAGAGCAGCTCGGCATGGGCTTACAAATGCTCTTGTCGTTTTCATTTTCCTCGGCGCCTGTTTTTACAGACGCGATGGAGAGAGTTTGCCGTTTATACTGATAGGGCTGGAAGTAGTAGCTGTTGCATTAATGGTGTACGCCGGTTGGATGGGAGGCACACTAGTGTTCCGGAACCAGATAGGCGTGGATCACCGTTATGCAAATGCCGGCAAGTGGAACGAGCAATACCTTACTTCCGCTGAAAGCCTCACCCGTGTTGCCGATTCAGACGAGTTAAAAGTGAATGCAATGAAGCTTATTCACATTGGTCAGCAACGTATTGTGCTTGCCAGAACAGAAGACAAATTCGTTGCTTTCGAGGACCGATGTACCCACAAGGGTGGATCGCTTGCGGGGGGAAGCATTATGTGCGGGGTAGTGCAATGCCCGTGGCATGGAGCTCAATTCAATGTAGACTCAGGGTTGGTAAAGCAAGGGCCTGCTAAAGAAAAGATCCACACTTACAGGGTGATTGAAAAAGATGGCGGCGTGTTTCTCTCGCTCGAAGGAAAATAAGTGAGAAATCATCGCTCCACAAGAAAGCTGGCAGCATTCTTTCATTGGAAAAACAAACAAGTATAGACATGGATAGAAATACCCCAGACCAACCCCATAAGAGCTCCGGAGAAGAGTCAAAACAGCAGCACAAGAATCCGTTTGAGCCTGCTGATAACAACAGTTCAGCCCAGGAGCTAACAGAGGAAGATGCTGCTCTTGAGCAGCAAAAGAAAGAAGCAATGACAGAACGCGATTAGCGTTCTGTCTTTTACCGCGCTTATCTCACAGAAGAAATAGTAAGACTAATAGCCAGGATAATACCTTTTGCCGATCACCAGCACATTAGCCCTGCCACTAAGAATGTTGCCTGTAGTTCTGTACCTGAAAGACACCTTATCTATGTACCGTCCATCACGAGCAAGTTCAATGACTCTGCTGTACTGGTTGGCGCTGATAACGTCATCTACGGCAGGTTCCAGTTTGTCGCCATTTTGAAAAGTAACTTTCAAATCGTTGATACGCACGTCGCGATCTTCAACTTTGAATCTTATGTCGGTAAACATATTCCTGCTCTTTACTTCAATTTCGTCACGATCTCTAACAAAGTTTACCTTACGCTCGCCAAGCACTTCCCAACCTTCCTCCAAGCCGAACGTGCGCCGGGAAGAACCACAAGAAGCGGTAACTAATGCAGCGATAAGAACACATATAATACCGAGCTTGCCGGCATTGATTCTTGCCATAAAAATGTTTTTGTAATGCTCATCAAAATTTAGGCCTCACCGGCAGTGTCATAGCAGCGGTAGTAATATGTCAAAGCACACGCCTACTTTACTTTGCCTGAAGTGAGTTGTAGTAAGTGACCAGCTGGCGGTAATCCTCTTCAGAGGATTTGAGTTCTTTTTGCTGAACATATTTTTCTAATTCTGCTTTTTTATCAGGCAAAACGCTAATGATGTCTTTCAGCTTTTTTATCTCGTAAGTGGCATAGTTGTAATAGAGTAAATACTTTTTTTTGGTGATAATCGACCTGTCAACTGTAGCAGAACTGTATTGCCGATCTTCTTCTATTATTTTTTCCAGCCTGGTGTATAAACTTGCAGGTCCTGAAACATTCAGCAGATGCCAGCCATTTGTGCTTTTTTTGTTTGCAAGGTTCAGAACGGAAAGATTTGTGAAACGGGTTTTCTCTTTACCATTCTCATCCAGCACGATAATCTCTTTGATGGGTGAATCTGCAACATAGGCGGTATTATTTTCCAGGTAATACACCTCGTCCGTCATCAGGTTGATTTTTGTTTTGAGATTATTGATCTCTCTGCCATCTATCAACACCACGCTCGAGTTCATCCAATTGTTGTCGAAAAATGGCGATCCTGACTTAAAGCTTTCTACAAATCCTGTTGCAAGTTTACCATGCACAGAATAAACCTGGCCGCTCAAGTTGCCTGTTACCGGGTCCAATTGGCTAAAGGAGGTGCTTATGAATAGGAGAAAACAAAATGACAGGGTAGCTTTTTTCATATCTGTGGTATTCCTCACAAGTTACGGAAAATAAGCTGACCGGTTTTTTCTACGTGCAGCTCAAATAAGCTGATTCAGCAATGCATACTGCAGCAACATAATGGTCTTTACATCCTTCATTTCTCCTGATTCTGCCATGCGCCAGGCGTCGTCAAAAGCCACTTCCATCACCTTTATGTCTTCTCCTTCTTCTTTCAGACCTCCGCCTTCATTTACTCTTTGGTCTTTGCTGTAAGGAGCCACATAAAAGTGAAGCAGTTCTGTCAGTGAGCCTGCAGAAGTATATGCTTCATAAATCTTCTTGATTTCCTTAATCTCATATCCAGTTTCCTCTTTTACTTCTCTTTTTACAGTTTCATCCGGGTCTTCATTTTCCTCCAGCAAACCGGCACAAGCTTCTACAAGCATGCCCGATGCATTTCCATTGATGTAGGTCGCGATCCGGAACTGTTTAGTTAAAATCACGGTGCGTTGTTCTTTGTTATATAGCAAAACGGTAACAGCATTCCCATGGTCAAAAACCTGTCTACTTTGTTCATCCCACGTGCCATTGGATTGCTTTAAACTATACTCGAGTTTCTTCAACGTGTAGTGCTCGTCTGACAGAATCTTTGTGTTCTTTATTTCAACCTGCGCCATACTTTTTTTCTTATAGCAGCAAATTACATGCGCATTATTTGAGCAGAAATCGGTGGAGGTGTGGTAGCAAGGAACGAATTGAACTTCAGCAATACCCCATAAGCTTGTATACCACGTAGCCGGTAATCTCGTGCAACAACACTTGCCAGTTGTAGAGGCAAACCTCCTGCGGAATGATCAACTGATCTGGCGTGAAACTTCTGTCGTGTGTGTAAAAGTCGGTGCTGAACACATCTGTCTGTATACCTTGTTTTTCGAAGCAGCCATGAGCCCTTTTTATGTGAAACGCAGAAGTCACAAGCAGCAAACGCTGCAACGAGGGATGCTGCTGCAAAAGCGCTTTTGTGTAACGGGCATTTTCGTGCGTGTTGCGGCTTTTATCTTCATACAGAATGTGGTTTTCCGGTATTCCTGCTTGCAATAGAATCTTCTTTACTTCCTCTGCTTCTGTTGAATATTTTTTTAGGAGCGAACCGGATCCGCCGGAGATCACCACGTTCTTGATATATCCTTCTTTGTAGAGCCTAAGTGGCAGCAATACCCGGTCAGCACCTTTGCCGGCATAAATACGATCGTGTGGTGATTTCGATTGATTGGTAAAGCCGGTTAAGATAATTGCCGCATCGTACTGCTTCAAATTGCCCATACTCACAGGTGGATGCTCCCAAAGCAGCAAGGCTTCGTTTGCTAGAAAGGGGTTGGTGAAAAACAGCAGCAATGCAGCCGTTGCTGTCAAAGCTCTTTTTTTCAAACGCTCTTTTTTCGAAAAGATGGCTATGAAAAGTAAGATGAGGATCCATGTAAGTGGCGCCACCGCGTAATACAAGACCTTTGAAAGAATGAAAAACATGTGCAAAAGAAAATAAAAAAAGCAAGCTTACACAGAAGGTTAGCTAACGGCTGTTTTCAAGAGAGGGCCTGATCAAGATCCTTAATCTGGGTTTTGTACTTAGCTGGAAGCAATGCTGCTTTTAAGAGATCATCCATTCTGAAAACGCGACTTAGTTTGTACACCAACAGAGCCGGCGTCAGCCAGGAAAAGGCACGCATGTTCAGCAGCTTTTTTACTTCTGCAGGTACTACCATCACCTGCGCCTCTTTTAGTATAGCAAACCTGAAGGGTCCCAGGTGTTTTTTATATTGCAGGTACAGATCGTTGGACAGATCAGATCGTTCAAGGTTTTGCTGCAGGTGCTCTTTTCGCATGACCAGCCATTCTGTGTAGTTGACAGGGAGGTCCATTATTCCCATCCTATTACCCACCCGATAAAACACCTGGAATACTTCTTCTTTCTCCTCAACATTTAATTTCCTCTCAAGCAGTTCAAATGCGGCAATAGAATAGTGAATGAGCATGAATAAGACATCGCGGTAAGCCCAGTCAGGAATAACAGATCCGCGGCTTTTTTCAACAGTAGTGTGTATAGACCGCATTTTATCGATAGCCTCGTGAGCTTCAGATGTGGAGGAAAATACAATCCATTGTGCATATCGCACCGTAGAAAACAGCCTGCCAATGGGATCGGCAGGAAGGCGGCCGGTGAAATACAACCAGTCAACTGCTTTATTCAACGCAAATTCGGCAGAGGCACCAGCGAAGATGAAAAGAATGGTGTCGCTTTTCCCCCAAATTTTTCGCACAACAGACTCTTTCTCAACAAAAAAACTCATACGCGATTTTCAAGCAAAAGGTAAACAGATTCTACTGTCCCTGGTTTGTTGCCTGTTAAGAACAACAGCTTTTTGTATAACGTGCTGAAATGAGTCGCTCAATCTTTGTAGAGAATGAATTGAAACAAGTCTGCCGTCTCCCTACTGGAATTGCTTGTCCGTCAGCGATGCGCCTACTGGAAAAAGCTATTCATGCGCTTAAGAAGAACTGAATTAGGCCAACTTCCAGGCACTAATGTTCTTCGCACGGTATAAATAGGTTCCGTCTGACTTCTTCTCTCTGTTAGCTGGAAAGCAGATTTAAAACCACCTTTTTTAAGTTCTTCCACCGCTGTATCATTCCAGATGCCGAAGGGGTAGGCAAAATGTTCAACAGGTTTTCCTGTGATTTTTTCTAGCTGGAGTTTTGGTTTGGAAATTTGTTTTTCCCAATCCTCCGGCTGAAGTTTTTTCACATTGTGGTGATCCCAGGTGTGGGAGCCTATCACGTGACCACGGTCGGAAAGATCTTTAATTTGTTCGGAGTTCATATAATTAGGCTTACCAATGGGAATTGTCATCACGAAGAAAACTCCCTTGAAGCCATATTTTTCCATTTCTGGTGCAGCAATGCTGTGGTGTTCTATACGCGTGTCATCGAATGTGATCATTACCGGCTTTTCCGGCAGTGCAGTACCTTTTGTAAGGTATTCGTGGAGCTGGTCTGGCAAGACCGTTTTGTAACCGCTGTCGGCAAGAAGTTTCATTTGAACCTTGAAGTCGTTTGTCAATACAGTGTAGTCGGCAGGCTTACCGGCGTCCTGAATGCGATGGTAGCACAAGATGGGCACTTGTTTTTTTTGAATGATTTCTTGTGGAGATGCTGCTGCTGCGGAAGTTGACCTTGGTGTTGCGGCTGAATCGGTGGCGCCTGAAGTTGCGGCTTTAGTCTCAACTTCAGCAGACTTTGTGGTTTTCGGTCCATCATTACAACCGAAAAGGAAAGAGGCAGCGCATAACAGGTAAATCAAATTTTTCACTGGCTTAGATTTTAGTGCGGCAAGATAAGCATCAGTGGAAATAATCTTTGTTCTTTTCAACACGTTCTCAAAATTTATTTACTAGTCTGCACGGGTCAAAACAAAAATAGCTGCACAAGGCAGCTATACTCAAAGAAAAGGACCATTGTTCTACACATCTGAATCCCTGCGAACTTCTTTTGTTACCGTTACTCTGTCGGAGCGACTGTCAACAGCACGGCTGCTTCCGCCGCCTCTTGTAAGTGCCACTAACAATAAAATGAAAACTGCCGCACCTGCTACCCATACCCATGGCGACGCATACCAGGTGGTGTCTTCAGTGATCTTTACACTGGTTTTAGTGGTAGATGTGCTTGAGCCTGTGCTGCCCCCCGCTTCTTCCTGCGCCCAAAGAACGGTTTGCACCAGGCAGAACATTAGTAGAGCAAACCAGCCTCGCCAATTTTGTGCTTTGATAAATTCTTTCATAAAATCGTTTTATGTGTACAAGTGTTGTATCAGTGATAAGCTCTTCAACAACTGCGCCAGCGTAGCAGCTTAGTTCTGAGCGATGTCAATCCACCAAGGAACCTTTTATTGGCCACGCTGGGGGTGCGATGAAGGGTTTTCGCTCCTGTCAGATTGTTGATCCAATAACCGCGACAGCTCTTTGATCCTATCTTTCTTGATCTGAAGGTAATCTACCGACACTCTGTGCTTCAGGCCCTCGAGGAACGCTTTGGTTTCCCGTATATACAGCTCCTGTAGTTTGCGAAAGTCTTTCATATTCATAATCACACTTTTCAATTCACACTAGCCTTAATCACGCAAAAGCTGTTCCTCTTTTATACCATGCGGGTGCTGCTCATTTGTAGCATTATTTGGACTATATGCAGGAGATCTCTATACAAGGTGGGCTTTCTAAAAAAAGTGCATTCGTGACTTTTACACAAGCTAATATCTTCTTCGCGGGAGGATGTTGTAAATACCATCACGGGTATTTCGCGGAAGGTTTCGTGTTGTTTCAATACCCGAAGAGTTTGTTTACCATCCATTATTGGCATATTCAGGTCCAACACAATCAAGCTGGGTTGCTTGTTGTCTTTATCTTCAAGGTAGCCTAACAGCTCGGCGCCGTTTTTAACATGTAGAAGCTCATAACGTTGGGTAATCTGATTCAGAGCTTCCTGCAAAGCTTCAAAATCATCCAGATCATCTTCGGCATAAATAATAAGGGACTTAGTTGAGGGATTCATGGGGCACTAGCATTAAGTAAAAGCAGAATTTTCTATTGGGCAAAACATTGCAGCTTTATACCACTAAAATCTTGTGCCAGCCGTGGTTTAGATCTGTCACGCACTAAAGGTTAACGTTGTTCTATACCTCCCTGCCATCAAAGTTGCTATCCGGTTAGTTGATTCCTTAGAAATCCTTCGATAGTGCTACAGGGTACAAAAAAGGGCTTGCTGTCGATAATCACGTGAAGTTCATTCCCAGCCACTGTGTAGTTGCCTTTGATGGTATTGCTCATAACAGACACGCCAAAACTGCCGGAAGAGGAATTTCCTTCGAAGTCTCCTCCCTGCCCCTGCACCGCTGATCTTGCTTTACTCACGATTTGTTCTGCCGATCCCTGGAAGGGTATTGAACAACTACAGGCCATACTTTTTCTCCGTTAAAACAAATTCTTTGCCGCAAGCAGTAAGGTTGAATGCTACGTGGGCAGGTAACCCATATTCTAATTTAGAAATAAATTGCAGCATGGCGGATATTGAACATAAATTCATGGACATGGCCATTGATCTCTCACAAAAAGGGATGAAAATAGGTAAAGGCGGTCCCTTCGGTTGCGTAATTGTGAAAGATGGTGTTGTAGTAGGCCAAGGCTGTAACGAGGTGCTGGCGACCAACGATCCCACTGCACATGCCGAAATTGTTGCCATAAGGGACGCCTGTAACCGCCTAAATCATTTTCAGCTAACCGGATGTGATATTTATTCGAGTTGTGAGCCATGCCCCATGTGTTTGGGAGCAATTTATTGGTCGCGGCCTTCTCGTGTAATTTTTGCTAATTCGCGAAGCGATGCAGCAGCAATAGAATTTGACGACGATTTCATTTACAACGAGGTGCATATTCCTGCTTCTGAGCGGCGCATTCCTTTTTTGCACTTACCCGATACACGTGCCTTGCAGATCTTTTTAGACTGGAAGAACAGCGGCAACAAGACTGTATATTGAATCTATGTACAACTCATCCCGCTTTTTCTCCAATCCATCGCCAACAGCTTTTCTTTCAATATCATCTTCCGGACCTTTGGTCCTTAATCTAAGTTTATGAAACAGGTCTTGAAAAGGAGAATAAAAAAGCTGGCAATATTGGTCCTGCTTTCCTTATTGTTGATACCTGCTTTTCTACTCGTGTCGTTCAGGACGGTTGATTTCTTCAATGTTTGGGAAGAACTGGGAATAAAGGAAAAAGATGCAACGTGGAGTATACAAGAAAGTTTTCTCGAAGGATACCTGGCCCACGCCGGGGCAAAAAATTACAAAAATATCATAGCTGGCAAGCGATTGGCTGTTGCGGTAGATCTTCTTGGATTTACAAAAGAATATGTTCACAGCAACAATTTCAAGAGAGCTTATGAGGAGCTTAGAAAAAGAAACAAACCCCCTGAACCCCGCGTAGTGCCTACGACAGAGGAGATTCGGGAGAGTAAAGTGGCAGTAATCACTGAAGAACTGGAAAATATTGACAGAAGAAGAAAGAAAGCAATACCAGATGGGAGCTGGAGCGATCGTCGTAAAATGCTGCAACAACAATTGCAAGAACTTAATAAATCGAGAAGCGAATTATTGAAGCAGCTGGTTGCTGAAGAAGAAGAACGCTTCAAAGAGCAGTCAATTGCTTACAAGGCTGAACTCAAAAAATGGGAAAGGTCTTTTCCATCAAACCATTTTCATTTTGTGAAACGGCGTTTACACCAAATGCTGGAAGCCACCAGGAATGTTGACTATTCGGCGGAGCTTACCGAACGCAATGGTGTCAGGTTTTTTGTAAACCCTGAATATGAGCAAAAGGATCGCCATTGGAAATGCGCCTTCCGTGCTGGCCGGCAGGTAACCGAAACCACTAGAATATTTGTGCAGCAATGGTTAAAAGAACTTAACTAACAAATACGGGATGGTTACAGATTGGCGGAGTTATCCGCCTTTCTTTTTTATACGAAAAACGTTAGATGCAGAAATAGTTCACCCGAATTGCTTGGTTACATTTGTCTGTAGCTACATGATTGAGTTTACCGCCAGCATAAAAAAGTTTGAAAAGAATGCCGAAAAAACCGGCTGGACCTACATCGACGTTGAAGCGGACCTTGCCAGCGCCATAATGCCTGACCACAAGAAAGCTTTTCGGGTGAGAGGATATCTTGATGATCACTATTTCGAAGGCACAAGTTTGCTACCATCTGGTGGTGGCAATTATATAATGGCCATCAACGCTGCCATGCGAAAAGCAACCCGCAAAAAACACGGTGCAACTATACGTGTGAGACTTGAATATGATGCTGCTCCACTGCTGCCACCACAAGAGTTGATGGAATGCCTTTCAGATGAACCTGTCGCATTGGCTCATTTTCAGAAACTTACCAAAGGCCATCAGAATTATTTTACGAAATGGATCAATGAAGCACGTACTGATTTCACCAGGACAAAGCGGCTGGCGATGGCGGTGAATGCACTATCGAGAGGATTGGATTTTGGTGAGATGCTCCGCAGCCATAAAAAGGAGAGGTAACATCCTTCATGCATTTTTGTAGTGTATATACAACCGTAGTGCTGCAAAAACTTTTAACTTCATAGCTAACGTCAAATGTTTGCCATGAGGAAATTATTAAGTTGGTGCTTGCTGCTTTTCGGCCTTGCCGTGTGTGGTCCTGTTGCTGCACAAAAGAAACTTACGGATGAAGAAATTCTCAGGTTGTTCAAAGGGCTCCGTGTGGCTGATGTTTCGGATGGGATGGACATGGCGGGACTCAAGGATGTGGGACTGATGAACCAGCGCATACAGGCTTTATGGAAAGACATTGATAAACTCTCGCACCAGTTTACAGGCATTGCGGTTACGGCTCGGTATGTACCTACCAACCGCCATGTGCCGAACAATTTAAGCAATGAAGAATTCACGAAATGGGAGGGGATGTGGTATAGCACCATTTCGCCTGAGACTTATGTAGACTCTATACGACCGGGTAAAGTGGTAGTGATCGACAATCAGGGCGATGGTGATGTGGGTTCAGTAGGTTCATTCAATTCGTTGGCCTGGGTGCAAAAAGGAGCGGTAGGAATAGTTAGCGAAGGAGGGATCCGCGATACTGATGAAATTATCAAGCAGGGAATACCGGTTTATTTAGATCCCTTGCAGCGTGGCCGCGGTATACGACCTGGCAGAAACGAACTGGAATCTGTAAACAAACCTGTGGTAATTGGTGGTGTGCTGGTGAACGCCGGTGATATTATAGTAGCTGATGGGGACGGCGTTGTGGTAGTGCCGCGTGCCTACGCGGAGAGGGTGGCAAGAGCAGCCCGGGTCGTTCTGGACACCGACAAAAATGCACGCCTTAATTTGTACAAGTCTATGGGCAGGCCCCTCGATCAGACGGTGACACCTTCCAAATAAGTTACACACACATTATCGGCAAACAGCCTTGGCGGATTTGCAGCTGTGTTCGGAGGCTAAAAACATGAATACCTCATGCACAACACATTGATTGTTGATGCTGGAGTCGCTGAAAGGACACAATCTTTGGTTAATCATGGTCGACTGTTCTGGAGAAAGTTGGACTTTCGTTGTCGGTAAGAAGCTTCTTGGGCTGTAAACTATTACCACGCGAAACAGGAATGGTCTCGACCAGTGCGAAGGAATTAGACAGATATACCAAATAAAATATTGTAAATAGAGGATCGAATTGAAGTATACGAATACCATCATGATCAGCGTACAAGATATGAAGACACCAGCCTTCTCCTTCAAAAAGCCAAGGTAAATGATGGCCATCACGAAAAGCATAGGACTCTTTGCCTTCAAGCCTACAAACCAGTAAAACCGGTCAGCAATAATTAGGTCGATGGAGCGTGCGTCT
>DASQNW010000328.1:0-2962 GCA_035644775.1 Chitinophagaceae bacterium
CTCCCCTGCCTTGCAAATTATACTTCGAAGCAATATTTTGGTGCCCGAATTAATCCACCTACCTTATGAATATGCTTAGACGTATTACCACTAAACTTGATAAAGATAAGCTAACAGACATAGCACTCATCCTGGTCATTATCATCCTTTCAGTAGTATATAAAGTAAGCAAAAGCACTATTTAACCCGGTGCTCGCCGCGGGCGCCGCCCCCACGTTATTTTATCAAAGAAATTAAAGGGAAAGATTAGCTCCTAATCATTATTGTAGTAAATTTAGTGCACCTCATTTCCTCAAGAACATGATAACGCTTGCACAATTTAACGAGCTCACACTGCAGCAGCAGACCGCTGTTCTCTATTCCAAGGGCGGTTATCTATGCTCACGACAGGAGCCTTCATTCATTATAGACTTATACGAATTGGATGGCTTTTATGTGGAAGCTTATTGCCATCAAAAAAGCCAGCACGTAATTGCTTTAAAAGCATTTGGGTCTGCAGATGCAACGAAAGCATACTTTGAACAGAACGAAGGCAGTTTGATGCATAAGGTATAGTTGCTATTCAATTCCCCTGATCAGGCCACCTCTATTTACGTTTACTACTCTGCCCTGGAAAGAAAAAATATCGTAATCATCTAAGATTGTGATTGATCCAGCTTGATTTTATTTCACCAGAATAGAATTGAACTGTATGTTTGATTCAAAAATTTACCAGAGGAAAAGTTTATGTTTTTTATCAAACGATTGTCTATTGCCCTTGCCGTCATTGCGTTGACAGGTCTGGTTTTCTATGCATGTAAATCTGTTCAACCTTCAACTGCGGCTAACAGCAAACCTGCACGGGTGCTGGTCTTTACCAAAACAAAAGGCTTTTATCATGAGTCCATACCCACGGGTGCTGCAGCCATTCAAAAGCTTGGAGCCGAAAACAACTTTCTTGTTGATACGAGTTCTAATTCGGGCTACTTTGTGGAAGACAGCTTGCGAAACTATGCTGCGGTAGTTTTTCTAAATACAACCCTTAATGTGCTGAACAGCGATCAACAGGTGGCGTTCGAACGATATATCCAGGCTGGTGGTGGCTTTGTGGGCGTTCATGCAGCAGCCGATACAGAGTACGACTGGCCATGGTACAACAGGTTGGTTGGTGCATACTTTGCCAGCCACCCACATCAGCAAACAGCCGCTATCGATGTGATCGATACCACTCATGTTGCCACCTCTTTCCTTCCAAAACGTTGGGAGCGCTTTGATGAATGGTATAATTTCAAAAGTATTCAGGGGGGCATTAAAGTTTTGATGACGCTCGATGAAACGACCTACACCGGTGGATCGAATGGCGATAACCATCCCATTGCCTGGTACCATGAGTTTGATGGCGGACGTGCTTTCTACACCGGCCTGGGCCATACGAATGAAAGCTATAGTGAGCCGCTGTTTTTGCGCCACCTTTTAGGTGGAATCAAATACGCAATGGGTGATAACAAGCCGCTTAATTATTCTTTATCGTATGCAGTGAAAGCACCGGAGGACAACCGTTTTACCAAAACAGTTTTGGTGAACGACCTAAATGAACCTATGGAGCTAACAGTGGCTGCCGATGGGCGGGTTTTTTTCACAGAAAGACTTGGCAGGTTTTACATGTATGATCCCAAAACGCAGAAAACAAAACTACTGCGGGACTTTCCTGTGCAAGGCGCCGGAAGACATAAAAACGGGTTGATCGGAATTACCCTTGATCCTGATTTTCAAAGAAACAATTTTATCTATTTCTTTTACACAGCTGCAACAGGCGAGCAGCTTCATCACAATGTCTCCCGCTTTGTATTGACAGCCGATAATAACCTTGACACTACTACGGAAAAAGTAATCATCAAAATACCGATCGACGCTGAAATTAGTGCTCACACTGGCGGTTCACTTGCATGGGACCGCGATAAAAATCTATACATTTCAACTGGTGACAATACTGTTCCTTTCGAATCAGATGGGTACGCACCTATCGATGAAAGATCGGGCAGGCAAATATTTGATGCGCAACGTTCCTCAGCAAATACCAACGACCTCAGAGGGAAAATTTTGCGTATTCATTCTGAGGTAGATGGCAGCTACACCATACCTAATGGAAATCTTTTTCCCAAAGGGACAGCAGGCACCAGGCCTGAGATTTACGTGATGGGTTGTCGCAATCCATATCGCATTTCTGTTGACCAGGCCACATCTATCGTGTATTGGGGAGAGATAGGCCCCGATGCTGGTGTCGACAGCAAGCACGGGCCTCGCGGTTACGACGAGTTCAACCAGGCAAAAAAACCAGGCAACTATGGCTGGCCGTATTTTGTGGGCAACAATAAAACCTATAACGATTCTGACTTTGCCACCCATGCAGTGGGGGCTTTGTTCAACTTAAGTGCGCCTGAAAACACCTCGCCCAACAACACCGGCTTGAAAACACTTCCTAGCCCCACCAGTGCAATGATCTGGTACCCGTACAATGTAGCAGAAGAATTTACAAGCCTGGGAGACGGGGGCCGCTGTGCTATGGGCGGGCCTGTATATCATTATGATGCGAACCTGCAATCAGACAGAATGCTTCCGGCTTACTTCGACAAATCGCTTTTCGTGTATGACTGGATGCGTAATTGGGTGTTTGCAGTGAGGTTGGATGAACAACAAAACTATAAAAGGCTCGAGCGTTTCATGACAACCAACGGTGACTTCAGAAGACCTGTTGATATGGAGATTGGTCCTGATGGTGCCATTTACATGTTAGAATATGGAACTGTATACGGCATCGACAATGAAGATGCGAGGCTTGTTCGCATCGACTACAATGCTGGCAACAGGGCCCCGGTTGCAAGAATCAACACGAAAGACACAGTTGGAATAGCACCATTGAAAGTTGCATTAAACGGCCAACGAAGCTTTGATTATGATGAAGATGATCAACTCAGCTACAACT
>DASQNW010000329.1:0-5119 GCA_035644775.1 Chitinophagaceae bacterium
ATCAAGACACCTGCTTGTTTAACTTTGCCAGATGGCTTATGATGAGCAGGGAAGGGTTCGCGGGCCATAAAAGATGTTGATTATTGGATCAACCTCTGCCTGCAGTTCAACAGCGAAGCAAAGGTTTCGAAAAAGCGAAACAAAAGCCCTTAGCGTTGATTTAGCTTTTGTGCAGGCTCTTATAACTTCATAACTTTCCGTAGGCGTACACTCATTTCTTCACGAGCATTTCTGTTCATCAAAGCTTACAACATGAGAAAAGGCTTATTTCTCTTTTGTCCGCTGCTGTTCGGCAGCCTGCTGCTTTTTTTGAAAAATCAAACCACTGAAGCCTTTACGGAAAATTATCAGCAGGAAAAGCAACTTACGGCAATCGGCTGTGCTCCGGGTGCTGATGATTACACAGCCGACGCAACAGGAAAGTTTATTCAAGTCCTGCCAGGCTGGGGTAATCACTCGTATTCAATCAGCACAAGTATTGATAGCGCTCAACTCTATTTCAACCAGGGTCTCACCATGTATTACAGCTATCATAGCCGGGAAGCTGTGGCCTCGTTCCGTGAAGCTGCAAGGTTTGACAGCACCAACGCTATGCTATATTGGGCACAGGCGTTGGCTATGGGGCCATCCTACAATTTCGGGTATGCATATAAAATGAGGCCCGCTATTCCTGCAGTCCTGGAGAAAATGAACCGTTACGCACCCCTGGCTACTGAGAAGGAGAAAGATCTGATCACGGCCATGAACAGTCGCTATAATGTTGGAGACAGCCTGGATAAAGATCGTACAGCGCTTAATATTTCTTATGCAAATGCCATGAAACCACTGGTGGAAAAGTATGCAGATGATGCTGATATTAAGGCGCTGTATACAGATGCAGTGATGCTGATTCACGCATGGGACTTTTGGAACAATGACGGCACCCCCAAGGCGTGGACACCAGAGCTGGTAAGGAACTGTGTTGATATATTGGCAAGAGATCCTCGGCATCCTGGCGCTTTGCATTATTATATACACGTAACGGAGGCTTCGAGAAACCCTGAAGTGGCAGTTTTTAGCGCCGATTCGCTCATAAAATTATTTCCCGGTGTGGCACACATGGTGCATATGTCGAGCCACGAATATGAACGCATCGGGCACTATGCACGGGGTGTAGTTGCTAACGAAAAAGCTGGTCAAAGTCTGGTATTGTATGATTCACTTGCGAAAGGACTTTTTGCTTCGGTTCATGTGCCCCATTATTATGCGGTAGAGGCTTATTGTGCCTTGAGTGGAGCTATGTATGTCAAGGCTTTACAGAAGACAAATACTTGCCGGCATAGCGTAGAACCAAATAACGAAGATCTTTATTCACAGTTTCTATATATGTTTCCAGAACTGGCGATGGTACGATTAGGCAAATGGCAGGACATTATAAACGACACCACTTCAGTAAATAGCGAATGGACTTATGCAGGTCTACTGAATGATTTTGCAAGGGGGATGGCTTATGCCAAGACCGGCAACTCTCTTCTTGCGGAGCAACATCTTCGCCAATTGCGGCTGAAGAAAAAAGATAAAGCACTTGCTGAAAAGTTTGATCCGCTCTCCAATACACCCCTCGATTGTGCAACCGTCGCTGAGAATATTTTGTTGGCAAACATCCGCTTTCAGCAGAAGAAACACAGCGAGGCCCTGGCTGCAATCAAAGCGGCCATTCGTACAGAAGATCAACTTATTTATGCTGAACCCAAAGATTGGATGCTGCCTGCCCGGCAGTACCTGGGGGCTTTTCACCTGCATTTGAAGAACTGGAAAGAAGCAGAAAAAGTATACCGTGAAGACCTTGTTTGGAATCCCGGTAACGGCTGGTCGTTGGTGGGTTTGTATAAAGCCCTCAGTGCACAAGGCAAAACCGTTGAATTAGCTTATTTGAAAGAACAATACCTGATTTCCTTTTCTGAGGCTGACGAGGTTCCGTCTACTTCTGCATATTGATGCTATTGCCAAACAAGTGCATCTAAAAATAGGACGTAGTCGAGGATGCTACCACTGAGGTTTGCTCCTTCTGATCGAAAATTATTTTATCGGATGATGACGGCTGCTGATATAAGTGTATCTCTTACGACAGGTAGGTATGTTACCGTTTACGAGTGGACTTTTTAGCAGTGGCTTTCTTCTTTACAGAGGTCTTGCCGGTAGAAACCTTAGGAGAATGTTTTACATACGGAAGTGGGTTCACCCACCCTTTTCCGGGAGTGATACCAAAATGCAGATGTGAAGACATACTTCGTGCGTTGCCGGTATTTCCAACTGTGCCAATCACCTGTCCCTTGCGAACATATTGCCCTTCCCGCACCAGTTGCTTATCGAGGTGCGCATAATAAGCCGTCAGATCATGATCGGCAGATTTGAGCCAAAGTGTTTTTCCGCCAATGGGAGTGTGATCCTTTTCTACAATTACCCCATCGCTGATAGCAACCACCGGTGTTCCCTTGCGGGCATAAATGTCGATGCCTTTGTGTTTCCGCCTACCGCCATCCCGGCTTGCACCCCATCTGTCTCCAATATTGCTCCGTTTTCCGGCTACAGGATACGCCAGCGATTTGCTTACTCTTGAGGCGGAGGAGGGTTTCTTCTTGGTGAACGAAAAAGAGATTACTGATATTCCAACCAATAAAATAAGGAGTGGTATTCTTGTCATGAGGTGGTGTTTGCAACTTTAGAACGCGAAAGAAGCATTTTATTTTCCACGATCTGCTAATGGTTTCTTAAAGAGAAACTAAACTCTACATTTTAAAATAGAATGAGGAGAATCGTGTTCAGCTCTTAACAGCAAGTTGTTCGCTGCATCAACAAATCCCGGCAGAACCCTAATATGGTAAATGGTCAACCAAATCAGAATGCGCCACTGACAGCACTTGATGTTCAGTGTAACTGTTAAGTCCAGATAAAAACGGTATCGTTCTTGGGTTCGGACGTTTGTCGATCCCAACTCACCCTAGCTTTTGTCGCAGCCAGCCCGCTTCAATTTGCTGGTACTTGAATAAATTAGACAAAGAAAAAAAAGAACATGCAAGAAGCTCCTAAAGAGAAGTTTTCAACGGTTGACGAGTACTTGTCATCTTTGACAGAAGATAAAAAAAGGTCATTACAACAAGTGCGGCAAGCCATAAAGTCCGCCGCACCCGGAGCCCGGGAAGTGATTAGTTATAACATCCCCGCTTTCAAGCTGAATGGCATGCTAGTGTACTATGCCGCATGGAAAGAACACATTGGAGTTTATGGGTCTTCTGCATCATTGATAGAGAAGTTCAAAAAAGAACTTGCCTCTTATAAAATCTCAAAAGGCACCATACAGTTCCCCCTCGATCAGCCGATGCCCGTAGATTTGATCGGTAAGATGGTCAGGTACAGGGTACAGGAGAATGAGCAGAAAGCTTCAATAAAAGCGGCTAACAAGAAACAAAAGAAATAAAACATTCCCGATCGTATGTAGTCAACTTCGGTCGAGTGACTACTTTGCTGGCATTATAGTTGAAAAAGCTAAGCAAACAATTTTTTGCATGTACACGGAAACGGTAACGACACAGGAAGAAGCACTCTGCCATCTTCTCTTTCATTTTTGCTTCAAGGACGGGCATTTCTCTAAATCTGAAATAGGCTTGGTATCGGACAGGTTGGTAGCCGCCGGTTTGCACAATGAAATGGACTTCACAGCCGAAATAGTAAAGTATAAATCCTATCGTGATCAGCTAACAGACGAAGAGGCTTACCTACAACATTTGATCAAGAAAATAATGCCCGTGAATGAGCTTGCCTTATTTTCGGTGTGCGTAGAACTCTGCCTCAGCGATGCTGAATTAGGCACAACAGAGGATGCTCTTTTGCGGAAATTAGCCGCCGCACTGGAAATTGAAGCATCAGAAGAAGAACTAATAAAAAAACTGATGACACAAAGGAAAGTAGTGGAAACCCAAAAGGTATTCTGACGTGGTGTCACCTTAAAAGGATCAATCTATAGCGTCGAGCACTAGGCCTAAAAATCGCTGCTCATCAAATTTGTTGAGGCCCATTCTCACGATTACCAGTTCCTTTGATGGAATAATATAGATGCGCTGCCCCCCATAGCCATCAGCCATAAACATGTCGTCTGGTAATTGCGGGAATGCTTTTTTTGTAAGGTCGCTTTCATTCAGTCCGTTCAGCCAAAACTGATAGCCGTAATTTTTCCAGATGTTTGATTTGGGAGCGCGGGTAGTTTTCTTCACCCAATCCTCGGGAAGAATCCTTTCTCCATTCCAGATGCCATGCTGCAAATACAATAAGCCAAATCTTGCGTAGTCTCTTGCCGAAGCATAGATGTAGGAAGAACCGACAAAAGTTCCCGAAGCATCAGGTTCTAGCAAGGTGTGGAACATAGAAAGCTTGTAGAAAAGCTGCGTATAAGGAAAAGAATGGTATTCGTTTTCGCCAACAACCCTGCGGACAATACCTGAAAGCAAGTTGCTATTGCCGCTGGAATAATAAAATTCTGTTCCGGGCGATTGTTTCAGCGGAAGACTCGCTACATAACCTGCCATATCTCCCTTGTTGAAAAGCATATGCGTAGCGTTGCTATGGCTGGAATAGTCTTCCACGAAATCAAGCCCGCTTTGCTGCAACAGCAGGTGCTCGGTGGTTATAGAATGTCTTTTATCTGACGGGGCATTCCATTCTTCAACAGGTGCCGGTTGTGTGATGTTCAATTTACCTTGCCTGACAAGCACGCCGATCAGTGCTCCGGTCACACTTTTTGCCATAGACCAGCCGAGAAATTTTGATCGCTGATGGTACCCTTCTGCATAATGTTCTGCAATGATATTGCCCTTATAAACAATCAGAACTGCCCTTGTCATCGGCTTTTTACCTTTGTATGTCTCCTTGAAAAGAAAGTCTGTTGCGAGGGCAAGCTTTTGCTTTTTAAAATTAGGGTCTGTCTTTGTAATGCGATCACCCACAGGCCACGGCATACTGTCTGCTGTTGTTGGTAAAGGCGGCAAACGAAACTTCTGGCTCCTAAGCTTAGATTCTGAAATTTCATTTACCAGTGTACAGCCCAGGCGAGGTCTGAATATAGCTTTTCGCTTTGCAAAGCCCA
>DASQNW010000330.1:0-18903 GCA_035644775.1 Chitinophagaceae bacterium
GCTTTGTGGCTGCACCGATGCCGTTTGCGTGCAGTATTATTTGCAGGTGTTGGTTTTTCATTCCACTAAACCAATGTGTAGGATAAACGTCAACCTGCTGCGAAAATGCCCTTACCGAAATAACAGCTAATAGCAAGGCAAATAATGCTTTCATCAGGTGTAAGTGTTTGGAGATTTCTCAGAAGCCATCACGTCGTTTATGATCTCTTCAGCCGGTTCTTCTTTTGTTTCTTCTACCACAACATTTAGCAAGCCGGCAATGATCATCGATACGCCGCCCACAACGAGTGCGTAGATACTTTGTCCACCAAACAAGCCTTTTACAAAAAACCCGAGAATTGCTGCCGCAACAATCTGCGGAATCACTATAAAAAAGTTGAAGACGCCCATATAAAAACCCATTTTGCTGGAAGGCAGCGCTCCAGAAAGGATTGCGTACGGCATTGTTAATGTAGATGCCCACGCGAGCCCAACAAGCACCATTGGCAACAATAAGGCTGACGGAGACTGGATATAGAATAAAGAAATTAGCCCTATCCCACCAATGATAAGGCAAATCATGTGTGTGTACTTTCTGCTGATTTTAGCAGCGAGCATGGGAAGCAGAAATGCCGCTAGTGCAGAAACTCCGTTATAAACCATAAACATCACTCCTACCCAGTCCCCTGCATCCTGGAAAGACTTCGAAGTGGTATCTGTTGTGCCGTACGTGTTCTGGGCTACACCGGCAGTGGTATAAATCCACATGGCAAAAAAAGCCAGCCAGGTAAAGAACTGCACAATAGCTAATTGCAACATGGTTTTTGGCATGCTGCCTATGCCTTGAATGATCTCAGCAAAACCTTTTGCAAAACCGCTCGATTTTGATTTTTCCTCTTGCCATTTTTCCATGTTCTCCGGCGGAAATTCTTTGGTGGTGAACACTGTCCACATGACTGCAGCCAGGAACACAACGCCCCCGATGTAGAAAGAATATTTTACAGAAAGAGGAACAACACCTTCTTCGGCAGTGTTGCTGATCCCAAACACATTGGTAAAGATGTATGGTAACAGCGAAGCGATCACAGCACCAGTGCCTATAAAAAAGGTTTGCATGGCAAAGCCGGACGTTCTTTGCGATGGCGGCAATTTATCACCTACGAAAGCCCTGAATGGCTCCATTGATATGTTTATTGAAGCATCCAACACCCAAAGTAATAAAGCCGCTATTAGCAATGCAGAAGAGTTGGGCATCAGAAAAAGTGCAATGGCCGCCAGTATAGCGCCGGCAAAAAAGAAGGGTCTTCTTCTGCCCCAGTAAGGATGCCATGTGCGATCGCTCATGTAGCCGATGATAGGTTGTACCAACAACCCCGTCACCGGCGCGGCAATCCAGAGATAAGAAACTTCGTCAATTGAAGCTCCCAGAGTTTGGAAGATGCGGCTGACGTTGGCATTTTGTAGCGCAAACCCGAACTGAATACCGAAAAAACCAAAGCTCATGTTCCAGAGCTCTGAAAAGCTCAGGTGGTTTTTAGGAACGTTTTTCTTGAGCGTAGCAGCAGTTGATATGGCAGCTGGCATAGCAGTTAGTCTTGTTTCAACTAAGATAATGTATTTTATACACGACAAACGCCACGCTAGAACCTTTGCACGTCGCAATTCAAACACAATAAAAAAAAGTTTCGTGTAGAATCCGTGCCGGAAATTCAAACTGATTTATAAAGCATTTTATCTCACCCGATGGTGAAACCATTTGGCAATACTGCTCCTTTTTTCACCACGATAACGCCCTCCTTAACCGCATAAAGCTCGTTATCTGTATCCTCCAAATGGGCTCCACCCACTATTCGAACATCATTGCCAATGCGACAATCCTTATCAATCAGTGCATTTTCTATATGGCAGCGTTCTCCAATTCCGAGTAACGGAATGCCATGCTGCTGATCAATATTTATGTCATCTAAAGTTTCATAAAAATCACTGCCCATTAAATATGTATTCATGATGGTAGTAGCACTGCCAATGCGGGAGCGTATGCCAATAATTGAATTGTCTATTCTTGAGGCGTTGATTATGGAGCCTTCGGCGATTATTGCGTGTTGCAAAGTAGTACCGCTGATTTTAGCGGGAGGCAACATGCGGGGCCGGGTGTAAATGGCGCGAGCATTATCAAACAAGTTAAACTCAGGAAGATCTTTTGTAAGCGCAAGATTGGCCTCAAAGAAAGCACGGATGTTTCCGATGTCTTCCCAGTAGCCTTCATACTGATAGCTCGCTACTTTATATTTATCTATAGATTGTGGTATAATCTCCTTTCCAAAATCCGCTGCATCTTTCTTCTCATGCAGCAGCAAATCAAACAACAGCTTTCTGTTAAAAATGTAAATACCCATTGAAGCCAGGTACAGTTTTCCTTTGCTGCGCATTTCATCACCTGTGTCACTGGTCCATTCTTCCAATCCGGTTTTTGGCTTTTCAATAAAAGATGTGATCCACCCATTGTTGGTTTTTAAGATACCGAAGTCGGAAGCTTCTCTTTCAGCAACGGGTATGGTGGCAATAGTAATGTCAGCTTCGTTACGGACATGACTTTCCAGCATTTCCTGAAAGTCGATCTGGTACAACTGATCGCCTGAGAGGATGAGAATATATTCACTTTCGAAGGGCTCGAGATGACGCAGACACTGCCGCACAGCATCTGCAGTTCCCTGGAACCACGCAGGATTGTCGGGGGTTTGCTCCGCTGCCAGTATATCTACAAAAGCTTTACTGAACGCACTGAAATGATAGGTGTTTTTTATATGCCGATTAAGCGACGCAGAGTTGAACATGGTCAACACGAACATCCGGGTAACACCTGAATTCAAACAGTTGGAGATTGGTATATCCACCAGCCGGTATTTACCTGCTATCGGAACAGCAGGCTTAGACCTGGTGGCGGTTAAGGGAAATAATCTTGTTCCAGCGCCCCCACCTAGTATTACCGATAACATTTCTTTGCTCATAAATCATGATTTAATCGTTAGTTCATTGCCTAGTTGTCTCGTATAGGTTTATATATTCTGTTGCAGACTGCTCCCACGAGTGGTTGATCTGCATCATGTAGCTCCGCATCCAGTTAAAAAGATCTTTCTTATTGTAGTAGAGATCAATGGCTCTGCTTATTGAATAGGTAATGTCCTGCACACTAGCATGATTAAAACGTATGCCATATCCTTGCCAATCGCCAAAATCTTTCACTGTATCCTTCAATCCACCGGTGCTTCTCACCATCGGCACGGTGCCATATCGCAGTGCGTACATCTGGTTCAATCCGCAAGGTTCAACACGGCTGGGCATCAGTAGAAAATCAGCACCTGCATACATAATATGGCTAAGCGCTTCGTTATAGCCAATCTGCGCATTGAAGTAACCATCAAGTTGACCAAGCAGATCCTTCAATCTGCTTTCAATAACTGGCTCACCAGATCCTAATATCAAAAAACTTACATTTCCATTGCTGTGATAAATGGAACTGCGTATTGCGTCCGGCAGCACATCTGCGGCCTTCTCTCCTACTAATCTACCAATAAATACAATCAGAGGTTTATCAGCATCAAGATTAAATTGTGCACACAGTTCCTTCTTGTTCTTTTTCTTGCCTTCCTTTATGGAAGAAGTGTCGAAGTTTTTATGAAGAAAGCTATCTGTGGCGGGGTTCCATACATCAGTATCTATTCCATTTAAAATGCCGCTGCATTTTCCCGATTCATATTGAAAAAGGTCTTCAAGTCCATTGGCGGCATACCTAAGTTCATCCATGTAACTGGGACTCACAGTAGTGACTTTCCAGGCGCATTTTACGGCAGATGCAAGAGGGTTGATGGTTTTTTTCCATTCGAGCATTCCAGACTTCCAGTTATCATAAGACGGAATCAAATATGACTGATCCCAACCCAACCAGCCCTGGTATTCGGCATTGTGAACAGTGAAAATACTCGGGGTAGCAGAAAGGCTCTGAAAGCTAAAGCAGTACTTCATCATAAATGGTATGAGCCCCGTGTGATGATCATGACAATGAACTATATCCGGCTTATGCATCCATTGCACAAGCCAATCACAAACAGAAATCTGAAAGGCAAGAAAGCGGGATGCATCATCACCGTAGCCATAGATTTTTTCGCGGTCAAGCAACCCATTTACATCAACGAGGTACAGATCAAAACCAAGCTTGTTTGTCTGCTCCTTTATTATATTGTATTGAAAATGAAAGGCACCAAGTCTCTGGGATCCCTGGTGAACAAGGTCCCATTGATTATCGTACAAAAACTTTGTACGATACATTGGCATTACTACTTTGGCAATATGCCCTAACTGTGCCTGGTACTTTGGTAAGGCTCCCACTACATCTCCCAACCCTCCTGCTTTTGCTACCGGATAACATTCTGCTGATACATGTACAATCTCCATGGTGATACTGACAACAATACGTCAAGATAAACAGAAAACATGAATTCGGATTTGAAGTGCGGATATTAGGCACTGACTTATAGCGGTTTTTGTTGTGCTTATTCACACAAACGGTTGCATCAGCAATTTATCTTTATTTTGAGGAAATTTATTTACCAGTAAACCTAAACCAATTGCCATATGAATCAGCAAGGCAGCAGCGATGCGAATGAGCATGTAAATCCGCATGGCGGCATTGACATGGATTTTGACAATTCGGAATCACGTCCCATCCAACCTGCTCAAACCAACTGGTCGCAATTCGGGGTTCTGATTTCAGTGTTTTTCTTCTGGGGTTTTGTAGCTGCATCAAACAGTATTTTTATTCCGTTTTGTAAAAAGTTTTTTAATCTGGACCAGATTCAATCGCAATTAATCGGTTCTGCATTTTACGGCGCCTACTTTTACGGATCATTGATTCTTTACTTTATGTCGTATCTCACAGGCACCGACATCCTCAACAAAATAGGTTACAAAAAAGGCATCATCTATGGATTATTCATTTCAGTTATAGGGGCATTAGCACTGGCGTTCATCAGCGGTTCTGATAACCCTACCTTCCCAATGATTCTCGTGAGCTTTTTTATTATTGCTCTTGGTTTTTCGCTGCAACAAACGTCGGCACAACCTTTTGCTATTTCCCTGGGCACTCCCGAAACAGGAGCTCACCGTTTGAACATGGCCGGGGGAGTAAATTCTTTCGGGACTTTACTGGGGCCAGTGATTGTGAGCTTCTTACTTTTTGGTGCCATCCAATCCACTCAGGAAGCTGATATCAGCAACATCCAACAACTGTACTTCTTTTTAGCGGGGCTGTTCACATTTGCAGCCATCGTTTTTAGCCTTGCCAAGCTGCCTAAAACAACCATCAACGAAAAGCTTGAGAAAAGCCCGAAAGCACTAAACACTTTATTGTTGATAGGAGCAGTTTTTCTGCCTGTGCTGTTTGCCGACTGGATTCAACTCAAAACAGGAATTGCAAAATCAACGGTGATCATCGGCAGCCTGCTCATCATCTTACTTACGTTATTTACCAGCATGCTTTTGGCCCGGCGCAATCCCGCGGGATGGGGAGCAATGGCATACCCGCAGCTGGTGCTTGGCATGATTGCCATTTTTGTGTATGTAGGTGTGGAGGTGACGGTTGATAATAATTTTGGTGCTCTTTTAAAACGACCGGAGTTTGGAGGTTACGACGAAAAGCACAATTCACATCTTATCGCTTTGTATTGGGGTAGTTTAATGATAGGCCGCTGGACAGGCGCGATCAGTGTTTTCAACATAACGAAGCAAATGAAAAAAACACTTACTGTAATCGTTCCTTTCATTGCTTTCGGTGTGATTGTGCTTGCCAACTGGATCAAAGGCAACCCCATCGAAGATTATAAATATTACCCCTTGTTCATTCTGTTCTTGATCGGTGCCAACTTGTACGCCCAAGAGAGACCAATAAAACTCCTACTCGCTGTATCGATATTGGCTGCGTTGTTTATTGTTGTTTCCCTGCTCACCACCGGAATGACAGCCAATTATTCAATTATTGCCACCGGCCTTTGCTGCAGTGTCATGTGGCCATGTATATTTTCGCTGGCAATTGCCGGACTGGGAAAATACACCAGCCAGGGTTCAGCATTTTTGATCACAATGATTTTGGGAGGGGCTATAATTCCTCCAACACAGGGGGCGGTGATTGATCTCGATCTTGGCACAGAGGTAAATGATGTCACGACAGGACCATACACGCACCTATCTTATATAGTGCCACTCATCTGCTTTCTTTACCTTGCCTGGCACACAATCAAAACAAGTTCTGTGTTAAAGGCCCAAGGCCTCGATTTTGACAAACAGATAGCAGGCGGACATTAATAGTCGTAAGTAATATAAAATGAACAACACACAGCAATTTGCGGTTGGGGTAGATATCGGCGGAACAGGAACCAAATATGGCATTGTCGATAGAAACGGTAACATCTTGTTTTCTGGGGAAATTTCAACACGAGGCCATGAACAGATTGAAACCTTTATCGATGAACTGCATGAGAATCTTTTTCCGCTCATCGAAAAAGGAGGAGGTCCCGGCAGAATGAAGGGCATAGGGCTTGGTGCACCTAATGGAAATTATTATACAGGCACTATAGAATACGCTCCTAACCTGCCGTGGAAAGGAATCATTCCTCTGGCAAAAATCATGAGCGACAAGTTCCGGCTGCCGGTCGTGCTAACGAACGATGCCAACGCTGCTGCTTTGGGTGAAATGATGTACGGAGCTGCCAAGGGAATGAGGGACTTTATCATGATAACGTTAGGAACAGGCGTGGGCAGCGGGATTGTAGCCAACGGCAACCTCATCTATGGACACGATGGGTTTGCAGGAGAGTTGGGGCACACAATCATTATTCCCAATGGTCGCTATCACGAGGGCACCGGCAAATATGGATCTTTGGAAAGCTACGCTTCTGCAACGGGAGTACGGCTTACTACTCTTGAAGTATTGAAGAAGAGTAAAATAAAAAGCATGTTGCGCGATCTGGACCCAGATGCAATTGATTCTAAACAAGTGTACGAAGCAGCAATAAGAGGTGACAAGCTTGCAAAAAAGATTTTTGAATATACTGGTAAAATACTCGGTTTGGCCTTGGCAAATTTTGTCATGTTTTCCAGCCCTGAAGCAATTATACTTTTTGGGGGGCTAACGAAAGCCGGAGATCTGATACTGAAGCCTACCCAGACTCACATGGAAGCAAATCTCATACAGGTGTTTCAAAACAAGGTCAAGATCTTAGTTAGTCACTTAAAGGAAGCAGATGCTGCGATCCTTGGTGCCAGCGCACTAGTTTGGGAGATGAAGGATTAAGTGTGCAGTTCAGGCATTCACTGCTTTGGCATCAGCCCATTGCTTTTGTCCGACACCAGGAACAACATGCCGTTCACTATGATAGGATGAACGCACCAGAGGCCCACTTTCTATGTAATCGAAGCCGAGATTATATCCCACCTCCTTATACTCGGCAAATTCATCTGGATGTACAAAGCGTTGCACAGGTAAGTGCTTCTTGGTAGGTTGCAGGTACTGCCCAACTGTTACCACATCGCATCCGGAAGCATGTAAATCTCTCAGAGTTTGCACTACTTCTTCTTTTGCCTCACCCAGGCCAAGCATGATTCCACTTTTTGTGCGCATGCCACCGGCTTTCAGTGTCTTTATCACTTCCATGCTGCGCCAGTACTTTGCCTGGATACGTACTTGCCTCGTAAGCCGCTCCACTGTTTCGATGTTGTGCGACACTACCTCGGGAGCTGCTTCAATAATTCTTTGGATGTTGTGTTTTTCTCCCTTAAAGTCTGGTATCAGCGTTTCTAATGTTGTATCGGGGTTTAGGGCCTTTACTGCTTTGATGGTATTGAACCAAATGATGGAACCCCCGTCCTTCAATTCATCCCTGTCTACCGATGTGATGACCGCATGCTTCACCTTCATGAGGTGAATGGCCTCGGCAACCCGCTGCGGTTCATCCCAATCTACAGCTTCTGGCCTACCTGTAGCAACAGCACAAAATCCACAGCTCCTTGTGCAGGTGTTTCCAAGTATCATGAACGTTGCTGTTCCTGCTCCCCAGCATTCACCCATGTTCGGGCAATTACCACTTTCGCATATTGTATGCAGCTTGTGTGTGTCTACAAGGTTACGAACATTCTTGTAGCTTTCGCCAATGGGCAACTTCACTCGAAGCCAATCAGGCTTTTTGGGCTTAGCAGCTACTGCAACGGATGTATTGGAGCAAGGGGTTGTTTCGATCATGGTTTAAAATTGCAAAGCAGGCAAACATCAGCACATAGATCGTGTAACGGCGCTTCGAGCTGGGGATAAACTAAAGCAAAATTAGTCCTATTACTTGCGGCCCCCAAAAACAATAGCAATGTGGCCCTGGAAGAAGATCTGGTTTTGTTTCGCAAAAACCATTTGCTGTATCTTTTGAGCATACGCATCCACGGAAATACCTACCTCCAACGCTTTGATACTTTCATTGTAATTGTCAAAGTCAAACCTCAAAGCTGTCTTTACAAATGCACCCGGTCTGATCTTTACTTCGCTCCATCCCTTCCCTGGACCCGCACTACCAATAACCACACTATTTAGAAATGCATCGCTGTCCTGCTCGCTATACTTTATGGTACGTTGCATATTGTTGTCATCCACATCCAGGTAATACGGTTTCAGCAAACCGAGTGCAAGACCTCCCTGGTAAATGCCAAGTACGGCAACGCCATTCTTGTTGCCTTTCTGACCAAAAATGTATTGCTGGCCGAATCCAAATTTTGCTTGAAAAAAATTGTTGATTTTGCCGTATTTGTAAGAGCCCCCAAAATAGTTTTGATTATTGCTGGGAATCTTTTCCTCTTTTGGATGAAATATTTCAGAGATCTCAAACGAGTAAAGATTGGTGTAACGGGGAGAAATCATCTTCCCTTTTTCGATAAAGGCTCCATACCCGTTGGTACGCAACTGTACTCCGAAGCTGGTTTGTTTTTGATATACCAGAACACCCTCTTCTTCTTGCTTAATGATCGAATTAGCACGCTGGCGCTTTTCTTCCCGACGTTCTTCCTTTTTTTCCTTCCTGCTAATTTCCCGCTGGGCAAACAACTGGCTTGTCGCTGCGAGCAGGATTATTAGTAAAGCTGTTCTTTTCACTAAATACATGATGTTGAAACGTAAATTTAGTCAAAAAAGTATCACTGGCGCCGCGTCCAGAATCGCGGCTCAGCAAGCGAAACCAGCCATATCCAAAGAGTCGCTGCATTCTATTGATTGATTGTTGAATAGCCGCAACAGGTAAAACTTCCACGAAACTTTACTTTGGCATACTGTTTTCGAAGACCTATTTTTCCAAAAAATCTAATCCTATGGTCATTCGTTTTTTAACAGTTTGCTCGTTAATTGTACTACTTTCCTCGTGCAATCGTTCGCTGACGCCGGCGCAGGCTGCCACCGGAAGTTATAAAAAATGCCACCCCGTGCGATAACTACAACGTCTTCAGTATAAAGTTCCCGACGCTGCATTCAATGCAGCGTTTTTTTGTGCAATATTCGTTGTTAAGTTCCAGCAATGCCTGGGAGTCAAAGGCAGTTTTATTTTCTACATTCAAGTTGACAAACTGCTCTAAAATGGAGTTTTTCTCTCCATCAACTTCTTCCAGCCACCGGAGTGCTTTCAACTGGTATTTTTCTTCTTTGTGATGCCATCCGTAGGCAAATAAAACAGGAGCAATTGTGTTGATGATGACTGAATTGATAATTGCTTTGCCCAATCTTTTAGGCAGGTAAGCAGACGTTTGACTGAAATGGTAATGATAATGCCAGTAATCGTTGGCCGTAATATCGAGTAGTGCCCGTACTTCAGACAACCCGGTGGCGTTCTTAACAGAGGAAAAAAGATGGCTGGATTGATTCACCAGCATAGCCAGTTGGGCAAGCCTTAGCGACGGAAAATTGCCGGGTCGCATTCTGAGAAAATGGACGGGCAAAGGGCTCGGATGGAGCGAATACTTCTTTTTCAAAAACTGGTACTCTCTCTGAAGTAGCTTATAATATGAATCGTCAAGCTCTTCATTTAGCAAATTTGCCTGGCCAAGCAACAAAGCTTCCAGCTGGTGAATTCGGTTTTTGTGCTTTGCCAGCAGGTTTATTGAAATAGTTTCCGCTATGCTCTCAAAAGCATCGCCATTGACCTTGGATCCAAAGCTGCGGGACAACAAAAGCCAAAAAACCTGCTCCCAATGGTTTGAAGACTCCTGCAATGCCTGGATGATTTTTTCAGATTTTCTGGTGAGCCGTTCAGCAACAAGTCGTTCTTTCCATGAGGTCCAGGTGATTTCATTCACTGAGCCAATACTGTGCGAGCAAGCTATAAATCCTTGAGCATTCATTAGTGCCGCATACCGGTTAAGCATGATAGATGACACCAGCGGTTGCAGCTCCAGAATGGGTATATCCGCTGCCGTATCGACGTCGTCGTGTTGATATACCACGTGCAAAATAACATTGTTGTAATTAGCATCCTTTTGATGATGATGCTTTGTCCAGTCAGAAGTTTTGCAGTGAAGCTCTATTGATCCGGCAAGCACAATCGAGCCTATCTGGATTCGTGCATTCGAAAAATCAGGTCCCTGGTTGGTATTCAGTGATCCTGGTGAAAGTACCTTCAGGTGCTCGCCCGCCGCAGTTTGTAGCTGTGATTTGTTATAGTACTGAAATTGCCAGATGTATTGTAGAAGGCGCTCGTTCATAGCAGGAGCAAGTGCATTTTGAGCAAGGATGATCCTGCAGCAATTTCTTATTAAATAAAGATTATACCAAATGTATTCAACTATCTTTCTAAGTTTTTCAGCACTTGCACAACGCGGCTCACCGGCAAGCCCATCACATTATAGAAGTCACCATTGACTCGCTTGATACCAACCACACCAATCCACTCCTGTATGGCATAAGCTCCTGCTTTGTCGTATGGTTTGTATTTGTCCACATACCACTCAATCTCTTTCACAGTAATGTTATGGAACTCCACTTCTGTCGTATCGGCAAAGCAGGTTTCGCCGGTTGTTGCTATGCACACGCCGGTGATAACCTGGTGGGTTCTACCGTTGAGGTTTGTTAAGATCTCCACAGCATGCTGGCGATTAGCTGGCTTTCCAATTAAATTATTATCAAGAACAACTATAGTATCCGCAGCAATTATTGGTCTCTCTTCCTTATAATGCTGTTTTACTGCGCGGGCTTTTTGCTGGGAAATATATATCGCAGCTTCTGCAGGGGAAAGATGTTCCGGAAACGATTCATCAGTAGGTAGCACAAGAATTTCAAAATCGAGTTCGGCCCATTCTAACAATTGTTTTCTTCGGGGTGACTGTGAAGCAAGAACATATTTTGCCATGGCTAAAAGTAAAACCTGAAGAATATCATCGATAAAATACCGGCGAGCATCACCAGTTTTGTTTGGGAACTTAGCTTAGAAAAAGTTTTGGTCGATGCGGCCCTTGACAGGCAAGAGAGAATATAAAAAAGCGGGCTGATGATTAGAGCCACACTATATAGCACAGCAAACAACCATCCGAACTGTAGCACGTATAGCTGCAGAATTATCAGCGCTGCCAATAACACCATAATCCAAATACTGATATAGATTTTTGTGGCTCTTATGCCTGCAAATATGGGTAAAGTATTGCAGCCATAATGCCTATCGCCCTGAAGATCTTCCATATCTTTTATAGCTTCTCTTATAAGAGAGATAATGAAGGCAAAGCCAGCGTAAAGAAATGAAATTCGAAAGAACTTCATTGTTGTTTCGTTATTGCTGTTGAAGGCTGCTGAAAAAGGAACTTGTGCAAAAAAGAAGATAAGTATCGTCCAGGCAGTAAGCAAAGAAATAACAATATTGCCGACCAACAACTGACGCTTAAACGAGGTGGAGTAAAACCATAATAGAAGTACACACACCACGTTTGCTATAATGAGATACCATTTTTGAAATGACACAGCTATAGCCGTACATAATATACCCACTGCACTCAGGATAATGTGCCAAATGATAGCCCATCGCCTGCTGATGATTGAGTTCAGTACATTTTTTTCGGGTTTATTAATCTGGTCAATATTAAGGTCGAAATAGTCATTGATAATGTAGCCTGCGGCTGCTATAAGAACTGACGCGGTAAGCAGCCACACTACAAGGCGGCTTTGATGAACTTCATAAATCGGGAGATAAATGCAGAAGTAAAACAATAGCTGTGTAAGTGCAATAAACACGAGATTGGGCCAGCGCACGAGTCTAAAAAAAGCAGCCATCAATCTCATTATCATTTCATTTATCGAGAAGTTACTTCAGTGCTGAACTTCCAGTTGTCGTTTAGCTTTAAAACCTTCTCAATTACATCCCGCACACATCCGTGGCCTCCTTTTTCAGCAGAAATGTATTTCGATATCTGCTTTACTTCCATTACTGCGTCCGCCGGGCAGCACGGCAGACCCACCTTGTCAAGCACCGCAACATCCGGCAAATCATCACCCATGAACAAAACTTCGTTCCAACCGATTTGTTTTTCTATGAAGTAGTTCTGCAAAAAAGATAGCTTGTCCTTTACGTCGAGATAAACTTCCATCACTCCAAGCTTATGCAAGCGACCGATCACCGGTTCTGAGTACCCCCCGGAGAGAATCACTACTCTGTATCCATTTTTCAAAGCCATCTGCAGCGCCAAGCCATCCTTTACGTGCATTCGCCTTGCTTGTAGTCCATCGTTTAACACCAACACAGTCCCATCAGTGAGCACACCATCCAGGTCAAACACGAATGTTCTAACTTCTTTAAAAAACGCGAGTACATTCATGACATGGGTAAAGCTGTTGATGGAAATAGAGAAGTAAAATTATACTTTAAACTGCAATAGTTCTTCTTCGGATGCTGGCGGTAATGGTTTCGTAAAGATGCATAAGTTCCGGATCACTATTGAGAAGCGCCAGATGTTTTTTGATGGTGTCGCTATCGTCTCTCCAGGCAGGGCCTGTTTGCCACTGACTGGGCGGCGCGTGTTCAATCCGGCTCGCTGTTTCAGAAATCAGGGGAATCAGCAAACTGAAATCCAAATGCTCTTTTAGACAATAGCTTTCCATCAGCACGTAAAGGTGGTTCACAAAATTGTTGCAGAAAACCGCGGCAAGGTGCAGTTTCATTCTCTCTTCGTCTGTTGCTGCTATCACTTTGTTTGATATTGAATAAGCCAGCTTTTCTAACAACTGAAATGTAGCCTCGTCGCTTGCATCTATAACTATTGGCACCTCCGGCAAATCAGCAGTTTCTTTTCGCAAGCTTTGTAAGGGATAAAACACACCATAATGATCTGCTGCCTGTAATAAGTTTTTGGAAACAGAGGCAGCAGTATGCACAATTGTTTTCTCAAGCAGCTCTAATTTCCCGAATACTTCTTCAACAGCAATATCTGACACGGCGAGCAAGTAAATGTCTGCATCCCTGTTCACTGCACTCCAAATATTCGTAGACTCAGCATCCAGAATCTTTGCAAGTTCGCTCGCCAGCCTGCCATCCCTGCCAATCACTTGCACTATCTGATGCCCGGCAGCTTTAAGCTTTCTTCCAAGAACAGTGGCTGTATTGCCTGTTCCAATAATAACAATTTGCATCTTTGCCTTTAATATATGCATGTTAGCCAGCAGCTCGTTTTGTATTACATCAGAACAAAATTTAAATTTCTTTCCACCATCTCCAAAAGAAAAGCAGCAGAACATGCCTTCGAACTGTTTTGCACACCCCAGGTCCGAAACAAAAAAAAGCTCCCTCCCATTTTTGAAAAAGCAGAAGTGCTGAATTTTCCTTTCCTGGATTATGCTGTTACAGGTTATCGTTGGAATCATCCTTCTGAGAAAAAAATATTGATTCTACACGGTTTCGAATCTACCATTACCAACTTCGACAGGTACATAAAGCCCCTGATATCGTTAGGATACGAGGTGCTGGGCTTCGATGCTCCGGCGCACGGTAAGAGTGCAGGAAAACGCATCAATGCTATGGTCTATAAACAATTAATAAGAGAGATAGAACATCGATATGGGCCAGTAACAAACTTCCTGGCACATTCTCTGGGCGGCCTCGCCGTCTGTTTGTATCTGGATGAAACACCCCACGACGGGAGATGGAAACTTGTCCTGGTTGCGCCCGCTACAGAAACAACAACAGCTATTAATACGTTTTTTGAAATTCTTAAAATCGATTCATCCGTACGAGAGGAGTTTGATAGCATCATCCAAGAGAAGAGTGGACATCCTCCCGAATGGTTTTCCATCAATCGAATGGCCCCTAACATCAACTCAAAAACCTTATGGCTGCACGATAAAGATGATCAATTGACACCCTACCACGACATGGCACCACTGATGCAAAGAGGATTTCAACACTTCCATTTTCATATCAGCGAAGGATTGGGGCATAGAAGAATATATAGAGACAACAAGAGCTTTAAAGCAATTATAAGTTTCTTTGAAAGCTAAAAATCTTTGTCCCTCAACAACGAATAAACTCTCCGAAATACCGCTGCAATTTGGTTTCTGCAAGAGCGGGGTTTTTTAATTTCATTTTTCTTGTCTTATACTTGCACGTTTACTAATCGCACAAACCGACCTGAATTTAAGCTTATGCCGAAGAATTTGTTGATTGTAGAGTCGCCAGCTAAAGCCAAGACTATAGAGAAGATCCTCGGCGGTGATTTCGAAGTCAAGAGCTGTTATGGGCACATACGCGACCTTGAAAAAGACGACATGGGCATTGATGTGGCAAACAACTATAAACCGCGGTATATAGTTCCTGAAGAGAAGCAAAAGGTGGTGAAAGAACTAAAGCAGCTGGCCAAAAAAAGCGATGAAGTATGGCTCGCCACGGATGAGGACAGAGAAGGAGAAGCAATAAGCTGGCATTTGTGCGAGGTGCTAGGCTTGGACCCGCATACAACAAAGCGCATTGTTTTTCATGAGATCACGAAACCTGCTATAAGGGAAGCCGTTTCCAACCCGCGAACCGTGGATATGAACTTGGTGAATGCACAGCAGGCACGGCGGGTACTTGACAGAATTGTTGGTTTTGAGCTAAGCCCTGTGCTCTGGCGAAAAATCAGTATGAAAAACAATTTAAGTGCAGGCCGTGTTCAAAGTGTTGCTGTTCGGCTGGTGGCAGAAAGAGAGCGTGAAATAAATGCTTTCAATGCCCAAAGCAGCTTTAAACTTGAAGCATTATTTAGCGCAACAGACTCCGGAGGCAAAAGCATCAGCTTCAAAGCGGAAGGCAGCCGTTTTAGTAACGCTAATGGAGCTGAAAAGTTTTTGAACGAGTGTGTCGGCGCGACCTACACGGTGAAAGATATTCAGGTGAAACCCACAAGGCGTTCACCCGCAGCACCATTTACAACATCTACGCTACAGCAGGAAGCAAGCAGAAAGCTCGGGTATAGTGTAAGCCGCACGATGCTGCTTGCACAGAAGCTTTATGAGAACGGGCATATCACCTATATGCGTACGGACAGTGTAAATCTTAGCGAGACGGCGATGAACGACATTCGTGAAGCGATTGTCGGCAATTATGGCCAACGCTATTATAAAGGCAAAAAATTCAAGAATAAAAACGAGTCCGCACAGGAAGCACACGAAGCTATCAGGCCCACTTATATGTCGAACATGACCATCGACGACCCTGACGGTCGGCGCTTATACGACCTGATTTGGAAACGCACGATGGCTTCACAAATGGCAGATGCAGAATTGGAGAAGACAACAGCAAAAATAAACATCTCGACCAATAATGCAGAACTCACAGCAGAAGGAGAAGTGTTGAAATTTGATGGTTTTATCAAGGTCTATCGTGAGGATGTTGATGAGGAGGATATTGATGGAGAAGAGCAGAAAGAAGGAATGCTGCCACCGTTGTCCATAAAACAACAGCTTCCGCTAAAAGAAATGAAAGCTATTGAGCGTTTTACCAGGCCACTGCCACGGTATACGGAAGCGTCGCTCGTAAAGAAACTTGAAGAACTTGGCATAGGCAGGCCATCCACCTATGCACCCACCATTACTACCATTCTTAAAAGAGGGTATGTAGAAAAAAGAGACAAAGAAGGGGTAATAAGAGAATACCAGGTGCTGACACTTAAGGAAGATCGTATCAACAAAAAAACTGAAACCGAGATCACCGGCACTGAGAAAGCTAAGCTTTTTCCAAGCGATCTCGGGCTGGTAGTGACTGATTTCCTAAAGCAGCATTTTGACGAGATCATGGACTATGGTTTCACTGCCCGCATTGAAGAAGAATTTGATGAAGTGGCTCGGGGAAACATTCGGTGGAATAAAATGATAGATGAATTCTACAACCCGTTCAAAGAAGATGTTCAGAAAACAATAGATACAGCGGAGCGGGTGAAAGGAGAAAGGGAACTTGGTCGTGAACCCGAAACTGGAAAGCCTGTGGTTGCAAGAATGGGGCGGTATGGTCCGATGATTCAAATTGGAGCTACAGAAGGAGAAGAAAAGCCACGGTTTGCAAGGTTAAAACCAAATCAAAGTATCGAAACGATCAGCCTCGTTGAGGCCTTAGAGCTTTTCAAATTACCTCTTACATTAGGTGAACATAACGGTAAGGAAGTGGCGGTAAATGCCGGCAGATTCGGACCTTATATAAAATATGGTGAGGAGTTCATCTCTCTCCCTCGTGGCGAAGACCCAATGAATGTAGATATGGAAAGGGCAATTCAGCTGATTGGGGAAAAGGAAAAGGCAGAAGCGCCAATCGGTTTCTACGAAGGGCAACCAGTCACCAAAGGCAAGGGAAGATTCGGGCCCTTTATAAAATGGAACAACCTGTTCATCAATGTACCTAGAGCATACAATTTCGATGCGCTTGGTCAAAAAGACTTAGATGAACTGATAACAAAAAAGGTTCACAAGGAAGCTAACCGCTTTATTAAGCAATGGCCTGCAGACAAGATTTCGATAGAGAACGGTCGGTGGGGACCTTTCATACGTTTTGGTAAAAAAATGCTGAAGCTGGGAAGGAAGAGCAATGGAGAAAAATATCCTCCTGAAGAACTTTCAGCCATTACTGTTGAAGATGTAAAGAAAATGATAGAAGAGCAAGTGCCAGGAGCCTTTACAAAAAAAGCAGCAGCAAAAAGAACTGGCGAGAAAGCATCCGCCAAAAAATCAGCAGCGAGGAAATCAGCAAAAAAAAAGGCATAGAATTTTTATCATCTAAATAGATGGAGCAAACCAAAGAAATATCGGCCTTATTAAAGTTGATTGACGACCCTGACGAAGACGTCTTTGGCGCCGTTTCCAACAAGATTGTTGAGTATGGAAAGCCCATCATAGCTAACCTTGAAGACCTTTGGGAAAATACACTCAGCGAAGCCATCCAAACCAGAATAGAATTACTGATCCATCGTTTGCATTACACCGATCTCAGTGAAGACTTCAGGCAATGGAGTATTGCCGGACATTATGATCTCATGTTAGGTGCGCTTTTGTCTGCCAAATTTGAATATCCGGAACTTGCAACAGCACCTGTTTTGCAGGAGATCGAGAAAATACGTCGTAACGTTTGGCTTGAGCTCAACAACTACCTAACTCCTTTAGAACAGATTAGAATTGTCACAGGGATACTCTACGGATACTACGGAATAAAAGGAACAGAGATTTCTTACAGCAATGTAAACGACTTTCTGCTTCATAAGGTACTTGAAAGCAAAAAGGGAAATCAGCTTAGCAATGGTATTTTATACCTTATAATTTGTGAACTACTCGACATACCGGTCAAGGCGATAGGAATTCCAAAGCAGTTTGTTCTTGCTTACCTGAAGCCCGGCTACAGCACAGAAAAAACAGCTGATGCAGTTTCAAAAATCGAGTTCTTTATTGAACCCGCCAGCGGGCAGGTTTTTTCGCACAAGGATATTGAAAACTACTTCAAACGCATTTCTGTACCTCCTACCCACTCCTACTTCAAACCCTACTCAAATAAGCGGGTAATTCAGCATTTGCTTGAAGAGATGTCGAACTGCTTCAATACAGATAAAACAAACTATAAAAAAGACGAATTGCTATTGCTTGCACGTCTGCTTGACTAAATTTTTATACGTGTCATCCATCACTTGGGAGGATTTTGAGAAAATTGATATTAGAGTTGGCACAGTCATTCACGCTGCTCCGTTCGAAAAAGCAAGAAAACCTGCATACCAACTCACTATAGACTTCGGCAACTTAGGAACGAGAAAATCCTCGGCCCAAATAACCGCTCATTATACTCCCTCAGACTTGGAGGGCAAGCAAGTGATAGCCATAGTGAACTTTCCTCCTAAGCAGATAGCAAATTTCTTTAGTGAATGCCTCGTACTTGGTATTTATGATGAGTCCAAAAACGTAATATTGCTTCAGCCTGACAGAGTAGTTTCTAATGGTTTAAAGATTGGCTGATGAAGCTTTTTACGTGTTATTATAAGTCGCCGGTGGGCTTTGTAAAAATACAATGCAACGATCACAACATAGTGGCTATCCAGTTCAGTACGGATACTGCAACTAATGAAGTGCATCCGTTGCTCTCTTCATGCCAGCAGCAATTTGACGAGTATTTTTCTGGTGAGCGCCGGATATTTAATCTGCCGCTTGAATTCTCAGGAACAGCTTTTCAGAAGCTGGTCTGGGAATACCTGCTGAACATTCCTTTTGGGCGCACGGTAAGCTATCTCAGGCTATCAGAGATGATGGGGAACGTAAAGGCTATCAGGGCAGTTGCAGCTGCTAACGGGAAAAATAATTTTGCTATCGTTGTTCCATGCCATAGAGTTATTGGCAGCGACAAATCATTAGTAGGATACGCAGGCGGT
>DASQNW010000331.1:0-6292 GCA_035644775.1 Chitinophagaceae bacterium
GATCAGGGCCTTGGAAATGCTGACGATTATGGCTTAGACACGTCCTATAGACACTTGGGTCCGGAATCTAAAGCCCCTGTAGATGATGAAGAAACGCCTAAGAAAAAACCAGCAGGTCGCAAAGACAGCACTGCTACTAAAGATCCTAAAATCGGCGCACCTCAGGACGACAAAAAGGAAAAGAAAGGTTTCTTTAAAAAGATATTTGGCAAGAAAGAAGAAGAGCAAGCCCCTGAAACAGAGGGTAACGACTATTGATGACTCAATCTTCAACAACCGGTACAGACTGGAAGTGCCTGCAGCCTAACTGCCAACCGGCTTCATTTTCGGAACCAGTGCATGCATGATTAACCATGCTGTTATGTATGCACCCCCACAAACAAGAAACATAATAAAGTAGCCGGTTTCCAACGCCCCTTGTGCTTTATAGTGATCGAATAAACCACCTGCAAGCTTTGCTATTCCAATCCCCCCCAATGCTCCCGCCATCCCGCCAATGCCTGTTACTGAGGCAACAGAGGCCTTTGGAAACATGTCCGAAACGGTTGTAAAAATATTAGCTGACCAGGCCTGGTGTGCAGAGGCAGCAACACCTATGATAATGACCGCCAGCCACATGTTCGCACTCCCCAGGTATTGAGCAAGCACCACAGGTAAAGCAAAAAGTGCATAAATAAGCATTGACGTCTTTCTTGAGCGGAACACCGGCCAACCTCTTTTGATGAAACTTAAAGGAAGCCAGCCACCAAAAATGCTCCCCACCGCGGCCATAGTATAAACAAGAGCAACGGGTAAAGCTATGCCCGTACCAGTAATGCCGTATTCAGCCTTTAGGAAGGCAGGCAACCAAAAGAGATAAAACCACCAAACAGGATCGGTGAGTAGTTTACCGACAACAAAAGCCCAGGTTTGCCGGAAGCCTAACAGTTGCATCCAAGTAAACTTCGGTCCGCCATCATTTGTCGCCGTCGGTTGTTCTTCAACATCGCTGTGTATATAATTGTATTCAGCCTCACTCAAACGTTTGTGCTTAGAGGGCACCTCATACACCAGGAACCAGAGTATCAACCAAAGAAAACCCACTGCTCCTGTCAGAATAAATGCCCATTGCCAACCCATTGTTTCTGCTATCCAGGGCACTGTCAGGGGCGCAATAATGGCACCTACATTAGTACCGGAGTTGAAAATACCAGTAGCCAATGCACGTTCTTTCTTCGGAAACCACTCAGCGGTAGTTTTGATAGCTGCGGGAAAATTGCCAGCCTCAGTCACTCCTAAAGCTGCACGTGCTACCAAAAAGCCAAAAGTACTGCGCACCAGTGCATGCCCGATGGCAGCAAGGCTCCAAAGCAGAAGGGAAACAGCATACCCGATTTTAGTACCGATCCGGTCAATAAGTCTGCCGATCACCAGCATCCCTATTGCATAAGAAAGTTGAAATGCCACGACGATATTGGCATAATCAGTTTCACTCCAGTTAAACTCCTTTTCAAGGTAGGGCTTCAAAAGACTGATCACTGCCCGGTCCAGATAATTTATTGTCGTTGCAAAGAATACGAGAGCACAGATGGTCCAGCGAAATTTTCCGATTTTCTGCATTGTTTATTAATTGAGCAATTCTTTCCAAAGCCCCTACTCTTTGCCAGATCGAGATAGCAACCCTGATTCAATGTCATGTACACTTGCTGTTGTTGCATCACCTTTGATAAATAGTTTAGAATACGCTGCAGCTGCTGCAAAATCGATAGTCTTTTGCGGCGATAGCGACCGCTGGTTTCCATAGATTAACCCTGCCATGAAGCAGTCGCCACTTCCGATCTTATCGACGATTTTATTTCCCTCAAATTGGGCAGAAACATACAGCTTGCCGTTAGTATACAAACTTGCATAATACCTGATCCCATCCTCAATATCGAATCGGAATGTGTTAGCCACCTGTCTGCACCGTGCAAATTGCTGCTGTATCGCAATAGACGTCGCCTCTGCTTGTTGTAGATAGCTGTTTTTGTCATCTCCAAGTACGGAAGATACAGGAATGCCAAGCATCTTATCTGCTGCCCATATATTCCCCATCACCACATCACAGTGTTGCACCAGCTGCGGAATTACATTTATAGGTTGCCTGCCGTTCTGCCACAATTTTTCACGATAATTAAGGTCAATAGAAGTTGGGACTCCTATTTGGTTAGCAGCTTTCAATCCTTCTTCACAAACAGCAGCGATATTGTTATTTAGTGCAGGACTTATGGCACTTAAGTGAAACCACGACGCGTTGGCAAATATTTTGTCCCAGTCAATAGTGCCTGTTTTTAACTCAGCAAACGAGGAATAGTTCCTGTCGTAAATAACTCCGGCATTTTTGAGGTCGCTTCCCTGTGCAAGATAGTAACTGCCGATGCGATCGCCGGAGAGGTTGAAATCACTTACATCAATACCTTTTTGTGTTACTGCCTGCATTAACTGACGCGTCAGGTAATTGGCAGGTGCTGCTGAAACATACTTCACAGGGAGCTGCCACAGAGCCAAAGCCGTGGCTACGTTTAATTCCGCTCCACCAATAAAAACCGGCAAAGAGTTTTGCTGCAGCCATTCACCCTCTGTATCGGGCGACAAACGCAACAAGATCTCTCCAAAGCAGCATACTTTTTTCACTACCAGTTGAAATAATTTTTAGCGTTGTAATAGCATATATCCTGAATGATTTTTCCCGTCCAACCCACATCCTTCGGCAGCTCGCCACTTTCAATCTCCTCACCGAAAAGATTGCACAGGATGCGCCGAAAGTATTCGTGTCGCGGGTAAGACAAAAAACTCCTGGAATCGGTGAGCATCCCGATGAATCGGCTCAGCAAACCCATGTTGGAAAGCGCATTGATCTGCCGGATCATGCCATCTTTTTGATCCAAAAACCACCAGCCCGAGCCGTATTGTATTTTGCCAGGCACGCTGCCATCATTGAAATTTCCAACCATTGTTGCAAACAATTCATTGTCGGCAGGATTCAAATTATAAAGAATCGTTTTGGTCAGTTGATTCTTGCTGTCAAGCCTGTTCAGGAATCTGGAGAGTGCTTTTGCCTGCTGAAAATCCCCTATCGAGTCCCACCCGGTATCGGGTCCGAGCTGTTGCAGCTTTCGTGAATTGTTGTTGCGCAATGCACCAAGATGGTATTGTTGTACCCAGCCTTTTTCCCAATCCCAAACTGCAAATGTGTATAGTAGTGCCGATTTCAACTTCACTTGATCTTCGGGTGACAATTGCTTTCCCGACCGGATCTTTTGAAATGCAACATTGATTTCGTCGTCTGAATATTCCTCATAAAAAATTTGCTCCAACCCGTGGTCCGATACGGAGCAGCCCATCTCCGCAAAAAAATCATGTCGGCTCTTCAAAGCATCAAGGTAGTGGTTGAAGCTTGTGATAGATGTATTGCTGATCGCTTCCAGGCGCTCTACATAACTATTGAAGGAAGAAGGGTCGTCTACATTCATGGCCTTATCAGGCCGAAAAGCGGGTAATATTCTAACACTAAATTTGTCATCTTTTATTTTCTTGTGATGTTCTAAACTGTCGACAGGATCATCTGTGGTACACACTACCTGCACGTTCATTCGCAACAGCAGATTTCTAACAGAGAATTCTTTGCTCTGAAGTTTAGCACTGCACTCTTCAAATATTTTCGCTGCCGTGCCGCCATCCAATATGTCTGTAATGCCAAAATAACGCTGCAGCTCAAGGTGGGTCCAATGGTACAAAGGATTCCTCAACGTATAAGGAACGGTTTCTGCCCACTTTAGAAACTTCTCGTGATCCGCTTTAGCGCCAGTGCAGTAGCTTTCTTCTACACCATTGGTTCGCATTGCCCGCCATTTGTAATGATCGCCATGCAGCCATGCCTCAGAAAGATTTGCAAAGCTCTTATCACTTGCGATTTGGTCCGGCGGCAAATGACAGTGGTAATCTATAATCGGCATCTCCTTCGCAAAATCGTGGTACAGTGCTCGGGCCGTATCAGATTGCAAAAGAAAATCTTCATCGAGAAACTTCTTCATCCAGCTTTTTAGGTTGAACAGAGCTCAGTGCCTCCTTTGCTCCATTGGTCATAATAAAATTTAAATTATGCAGAACTGCGTTGCTGAAACCTGCAAGAGTTGAAAGATCGAAACCCCACAGACCTGCGTCAGATAATACGTCATGTACTAATTCAGCAGGGGCTAAGTTATTCCATCTTGCAAAAAAAGATGGTGCTGCGTCGTCGTTAATCAGATAATCATCACCGTTATATTCACCAAAATACTCACTGCCTTTTTTCCTAACAGGCTTCGTAAATAAAAGATAGGCAGCAAACCCCAATACGATCCTTGCTGGCGGCACATCCGAAGCTTCGTAATGCTTAAGCAATACAGGAACAACCCTCATTTTTAATTTAGAGCTATACTGCATGGTGATACTGATCCAGTGGTGTTTGATCTCCTGGTTTCTAAACCTGTCTAGCACCTTTTGGCCGAAATCATGCGCCACCTCCTCCCCTACATCATACGGAATGGATCGACCTATTTCTTTGATCATCAGGTCATGAATAAAAGACGACATGAGATCATCATCCATGGCCTCTTTTACCGTTGAAAACCCCGCTAGAAACGCCAGACCACAACTTAGGGTATGGGTGCCGTTTAAAAGACGAAGCTTAAGCTCTTTATAGATCGTGATTTCCGGCTCCACAATCACACCTTCATCAGCCGCAGAAAAAGATAGAATTTTTTTTATGCGTTCATCACCTTCAATCGCCCACAACCGGTAAACTTCAGCAACAATCAGCAAATCATCTCTGTAACCCAGCTCGCCGCAGAGACTATTCAACACATCGGCATCAGGCTGGCCAGGCACTATACGATCGACCAGCGAATTGCAGAAATGATTGTGTTGCTCCAGCCACTCTACAAATGAAGATTCTAATTGATTGAACGATGCCAGCTGAAGAACGATGGACTTCAACCTGGCTCCGTTATCGGTAATCAGCTCTGTTGGGATGATGATCATTCCACTTTCAATGCTGCCGCCGAACGCCTGGAATCGCTCGTATAGGAACGATAGCAGCTTGCCTGGAAAAGATGAAGGAGTTCTATTATGAATCAGATCGTCGGAATATTGAATGCCTACTTCTGTGGTGTTAGAGACAATAACCTGCATATCGGGACTTGAGGCGCAGGCCAGCACATCCTTCCATTGTTCTGCAGCATTGATGACGCGGCTGATAGCGGCATTGATGATATTTACCTCCACTTTTTTGCCGTGCTCAACTCCACGTACGCAAATCGTGTAAAGGTTATCCTGAACATCAAAAGCCGAGGTGTTGCCCCTGTCAGTAGATTTTACAACTACTACCCGGCCATTAAAAACGCCGCGCTTATTGGCCTTGTCTATGAAGTAATCGGGCAATCCGCGTAGCAGAACACCTGTGCCAAACTGCAGCACTTTTTCTGGCAAGCTGAATAAAGAAGATTGGGGTAACTCTACCTTTTCATTTCGGAAAGAGCGCAATGCAGCCGCCGTTAATTGCATATCAACTTGTTCTTAACTTCTTGCAGATCAATAAATGTAGTTTCCAATTCTGATATAGCAGAAAAGAAAGCAAGAAATTATTAAACAAGTTGTTGGCTCTTATGCAGAATGAAGCACGTGGAAAGTACAAGATAAAATCAGCTTGCTATCAGGATATGACTTGTCAGCCATTCTATTCGCTTCTTATTTCCTTATGAACATCTTGCGTATCCTGCGGCAGTTCTCCCTCAGCCTGATCATCCGTATTACTTTGAACCACACCACCGATCAATCCAATATCAATCCTGTCATTACCCACCGGTGTTCTTTCTGTGTTTGGATTTCCTTCGTTCAGCCCTTCATTGAGCTCAGGAGTTCCCTTTGTTGTTTTCTCTTTCATCACCACAAACATTTAGCTCAAAGTCCAGAAAAAAAGATGCCAACATGATCTAAGTTGCAGAGCAGCGGCGGTGGCACAACATTTTATCTTTTAAGCTAAATCAGCAGCAACTATGGACAATAGCAATAATTCAGGTAAAAGAAAATTAGCACAGGCAGGGCTGATAGCAAAAGGTATTGTTTACTGCCTTGTTGCTGTTCTTGCCTTCATGGCAGCATTCCAGGTAATGGGAAAGCGGGCATCCGGCGCAGATAAAGAAGGGGCATTGAAGCTGGTGGAAGAACAAACTGGCGGCCAGGTGCTTTTGCTGGTTATTTCCCTGGGATTGGTATGTTACTCCATTTGGCGGAT
>DASQNW010000332.1:0-18557 GCA_035644775.1 Chitinophagaceae bacterium
CTCGGAGGCGCTTGCGTTACCGGCTGAGGAGTTGTGTTGGCGGTGGGCTTTGCAGTTTTGTTTTCATCGTTGATCCGGGTGGCGTTCGCTTTTGCCACCACAGGTTTTCTTATAGCTGGCGCGTCATTATCGTCGCGATCATCTGTTTCAATATCCTTTACATTTTCAGAAACCGCTTTTACTGGCTGGGGAGGTGTATACGCTACCTGTTTTGCAGGGGCCGGTTCGCCAGGTAACATTGGTTGGTCTTTTCCAGAACCGACATCATCAGTGCCAAGGTTCACCTCCATCAGTTCTTCTGCCGGCAACTGCTGAAGCGTCGGGAGCGGCCATTTAATTAGGATGAATAACAGCAGCAAAACACCGGCAACACCCAGTGTGATCACCGAAGCTTTTATATTTTTTTGCCGTTCAAATTCAGAGGACATTGCAAGTGCGTTATTCATACAAATATATTGGCGGTTTGGACTTACATCGACAGCGAAAGTTAATAAAAATGAACTGTTTTCATCAACCGCAGAAGCTGTTTTAACAATCTGGCTCTTGCATTAATTGAATTACTGAGCGTAATCAAGATCGTAATCGCCTATCATTCTTTCTATTGGCGGGTTGTAATAGCCGAATTTCAATGTAGGAAATTCCTCCTTGATAAGATCCATCAATTGCTTAACGCCAAGAGTATCCCCATTATCTGCAACTCCGATTTTACCAAGGTACCAATCAGGGTCAATATTAAAATTGCGCCACTGAATCATTGAAAGTTGTGTTTGTGAAATGAGCTTTCGTAAGGCTTCGTACTCTGCAACCGTATCGGTCATACCCGGGAAAACGAAATAATTAATAGAAGTCCATCCTTTGTAGTGCCTTACCACTTTCAGCGATTCAATAATGTCATCAAAGTCGTAGTTGTTCGGACGGTAGTACGGCATGTAAATTTCTCTGCGTGCAGAATTGGTGCTCACTCGTATGCTGTTCAGCCCCGCTTCGCACAAGGCCTTTACCGCGTCGGGTTTGGAGCCGTTCGTATTGATATTTATACTTCCTCTATCTGTATGCTTTCGTATTTCTATTATTGCTGCCCGTATTGTTTCCCACATCAGTAATGGTTCGCCTTCACAGCCTTGTCCGAAGCTAATTATCGGATAGGGCGCGGTTTGCAGGTGAGGCACGGTGAACTCCACTATTTCCTCGACACTGGGTTTGAATGTAAGCCGATCCTGGGTAGCGGAGATGCTTTCCTCCTGCGGCTGAAACGAAATGCATCCCACACAATTCGCGTTGCATGCAGGGGAAGAAGGCACTGGGCACTCCCAGCGGCTCATAAAAAAATTGCGTGCAGCCGGGCAGTGGTAGGTCAATGCGCAATTGTTAGCCAGGTGTGCCACGAGGCGGTTATGCGGGTAAGAAGATTGCAACTGCTGCACTCCGGAACTTACTTTGTCTGCGTCAAAACCACTGCATTCCTGCCTTACATCTTTTTCTACTCTTGTAGCCGGCACAAAAAATTTTCGCTTATACCACCCCACGGCTGTGTAGCAAAACAAGGGTAGTGTAGGTGCATTTGGGAAAGTTTCATAAGCAGCAAGATAGTGGCCAGTATGCGCAGGAGGTATGAAAGCAGCGACAGCCCATCCTTTATCGCACAGCCGCATCTCTCCATTTTTTACGTCAATGCCGATGCCCCTTCGGCCCGGCAATTCGTAAAGCTGTCCGCCGTTAGGAAGTTCTATCCATTCCTCATTCGGCACTGGAACCGCATCCCATCCGGTGCGGCCGGTTACATACAGTGACTTGTCTTCAAAGATGTTTCCTTTGCCGTCTGAGTATAGAATATATGGGGAAGACTTTACCAATAGTAGAATTATGAATCCTGTAGTACCTGCTTTTGTGCAATATGCTTTTTACAATACGAATTAACAGAGTCAACGATGCTGTTGGTTAAATCTCCGGCTATCTCATATTGCAGGAATTTATTACCTGGAAAATGAAGGGTTATGTAATCTTTTCTTAACACCAGATCATCTACAACGCTCCACGGAAAAGTTTTGTTAGAGAAATAGCCCGGGATAGAAATGCCGGAAGGATTGATGATTACGCCTGCATCATGAAACACCTTGCGTTCGGTAAACAGGAGGGGAATACACGCTACTGCCCAGAAGAGCAGCATCACCACCTGCGTGGTACCTGCAACATACATGAGGTGTAATGCAAGCGATAAAAACACCAGGATCTGCAACAGCCGCACCCAGTGATTGAATTTGGCAGCAGCGTCCAGTTTCTTCCTAAAACTGCCATATACCAGAGAAACAGCCGCAGCAACATAGACTGCAATTAACAGAAAGCTATTGCCTTTGACCAGCTGTAAAAACATAGCTGCGTTGGCTAAAAGCAGAAAACCGGCAGCTATATGTAGCAATCCTGTTCCTTTCTTCCGTCGCTCAATGCCTTCAATCTTCACCGGTATTGTGTACATGCTAAACGGGGTTGCTGGCGATCAACAAATTACACATCCTAAACAGCAGCCGGGCACCTACGTTGGCATCCCAACCAGTTTCGCTTGTGCTTACTTCACAAAGATCAAAACCAATAATCTGTTTGCCTGCCCGTTGGATTGCTTTAAATAAATAAAGCACCTGCTCACTCTCAAAACCGCCTTGCACTGGTGTGCCTGTGTTGGGGCAAAGCTTCGGGTCCAGACCATCAATATCAAAACTGATATATACCTTATCCGGCAGTGTACTGACAATTTCTTCTACTATCTCTTTGTACGTTTCACCTTCAAACTGGCGAACACGTATGTCTCGGTCAAAATAGGCAAGCACGCGACCTCTGTTGTTCATAAGAAACTCCCACTCACCCTGCGAGTGATCCCTAATTCCCACTTGCACCAGCTTCTTTACTTCGGGAACTTCTCTGAGTACGTTGTACATTACACTAGCATGTGAATAATTGAAGCCCTCATAAGCATCTCTCAAATCGCAGTGGGCATCTATCTGCAGAACACCAAAATCACCATGCTTTTCTGCCAGAGATTTCAAAAAACCTAAGATAATACTATGATCACCTCCCAAGAGGCACACGAGCTTACCGTTCTCCAGTAACATCTTTGTTTGCTGATGTACCCAGTTGTTTAGCAAAACGCTGCCTTCATTTACCTCTTTAAGGGTCTTAGTCATGAATTGGTTGTTGCCAACCAGCTCGCCTCGTGAGATATAGTCGATGTATAATTCAGCTTCTTTCCTGAGATAATCGCTTTTCAACAAGATCTTTTTGTCTGTTTCTTTCAGGTACAGACCTTGTCGCCAGCTTTCGGGGAAATCAGGGTCAAAGAGGTCTACTTGTAAGCTGGCTTTGAATATCTGCTCTGCCGAGCGGGCGGTGCCGGAGCCAAAACTCACTGTTACTTCCCAGGGAACCGGCAATATGATGAGCCGAGCATCTTCTTCGGAAAACGGCAGCCCAAAAACGTTGTTGTTCGGGTTGCCGACACTATTCACGTCAAATGTTGAAAGATCGACCATGGATTCTCCTTGAAAAATGGTGCAAGTTAAATCCGAATGCCGTGCCAGCAAAAAATGGTGGCAGCATGCAGGATTATTGTTTTGTGAAAGCCATAAAGCTGCATTTTGAAGCGAATCTTCCCGGCATCGATTTTCAGGTAGCGTCGTGCCCGGCGCGGCCGAATTTTTGATAGTAAGGTTACCGAAAGAAAAAGCTGTTAACAAATCAATTTTCAATTTACAAATAGTGTGTATCTTAATGTATCCGAAGCACTCCTAAAACGTACAAAAAACTTTCTTGAACTACTTATTTATTAACCTTTAAATTTTAAAACAATCATGGCTAAAACAGCAAAAAAAGCAGCTCCAAAAAAGGCTGCTAAGAAAGCGGCTCCAAAAAAGGCTTCAGGTGGAACAGCAAAAAAAGCTTCTGGTAAAAAGAACGCCGGAACTGCAAATCCAGCATTTATGGCTCCTCTTACTCCAAGCCCTGCACTTGGAGAAGTGGTAGGAAATAAACCATTGCCTAGAACAGAGATTATCAAAAAGATCTGGGATTACATCAAGAAAAACGATCTGCAGGATCAAAAAAATAGAAGAATGATCAATGCTGATGACAAGTTAAAACCTGTCTTTGGCAATAAAGAGCAGATTTCTATGTTCGAGTTAGCTAAAGTGGTTAACAAGCACGTAGAGAAAAAATAAGCTATTATTACTTCAGCACTCCGTTGCTGATAATGAATGCTGCTATTGTACGATGGTGTACATAGCAGCATTTTTTTATACCATGTTAGGATGAGGGTGCTTCCATGGCTGACGGTAAGGTCGCTGCAACAATGCCGTTGCTTCGGAATCGCCCACCACAGTCCTCGTTTTTGGATCATATACAACGGGGCGACCGAGTTGCATGGAAATATTTGCAAGTATGCAGCTGGCCGTTGAAATATGTCCATCTTCAATATCTGCTATAGGCTTAGACTTTGTTTCTATAGCCTTTAAAAAGTCGAGCATGTGCAATCGGGTAGCTGGTGCGGCATTCAGCTCTATTCCTTTTTCTGTCACGTCTTCAGGATACTTCTCTTTTTCGTACACAACATCTTTATGAATCTTTTCTCCAGACCCTGTTGGAATGAAATCATATTTCATGGTACTGCCCTTCAAAGTACCCTTGCTGCCATAAAGTGTGAACGACCAGGGGTATTCCGGGTCAGCCGGTGTTCCCCACGACCGGTGTTGCCAAACACAGTTAAGATCATCGTATTCAAAGACTGCTGACTGCGTATCAGCTATATTCGATTTGCCTTGCTTATCCACGTATATCCCGCCGGTAGAACTGATTTTTTTTGGCCAGCCTAAATGCAACATCCAGCGAACTGTATCGAGCATGTGAATACACATGTCGCCCATGATGCCGTTTCCATATTCCATGAATGCACGCCACCACCTGATGTGAGGAAGGCCGTCAAATTCACGCATGGGTGCGGGGCCGGTCCACATGTCGTAATCGAAGAAAGCTGGCACAGGCTGAACTGCAGGATCTCCATTGTTGCGCATATGAAAATAGCAGCACATCTCCACGTGCGATATTTTGCCCAGCAGGCCGGCGTCTACAATATTTTTTTTGGCATCGATCAGATGCGGTGTGCTCTTTCTTTGAGTGCCAACCTGCACTACGCGATTGTATTTACGAGCAGCCGCCACCATAGCTTCGCCTTCTATTACATCAACACTGATAGGTTTTTGAACGTACACATGTGCCCCAGCTTTCACGGCATCAATTGTTTGCAACGCATGCCAGTGATCTGGCGTGCCGATGATCACAAGATCGAGCTTATTGTCCGACAGCATCTTTCTGTAGTCAGTGTACAGTTTTGGCCGCTTACGTGATTTCTGTCTCAGGCTCACGAGGTCTGCAGCCTCAGACAACATATTCTTGTCCACATCGCAGAGCGCCACCACATCAACGGGAGCAACCTGAATGAGTCGCAGAAGATCATTTTTACCATACCAACCGGTGCCTATAAGCGCCACCCTGTGTGGTTTTAGATCTTTCAAAAAACCCATACCATTTGCTTCTATTGCTGCCAGGGCAAAACTGGCAGATGTTCCTTTGATAAAATTTCTCCGGTTGATGTATATATTACCCATGATTGTATTAGAAATTGTAAAACAAACAACTCTTTACCGGCAAGTTATTATTTTCTTTTCAATGACATAGCTCTTAAATAAGAAGCAACTTAATTGATAGTTACGCTTCAATTGTACTGCTGACAGAACTTAACCTTCCCTCGTTTGTTCAGTAAGAAAAATAGTGACAAGTCTGGCATTCTTTTTTATTTGTTTTGTATATCGCTCTTTAATTCTCCTGTTATGAAAAGAATACTTCTGTGGATGTTGTGCGTTGGTGTCTCTGCTTCAAGTTTATCTCAATCCGCACCTGAAAACACGTTACTCTGGCGCATAAGTGGTAAAAATCTTTCTAAACCTTCCTACCTGTTCGGTACCATTCACCTCCTTTGTGCTGAAGACATAGAACTAAGTGATAATCTAAGAAATGCTATACGTACCACAGACAAGGTTTACCTCGAGCTGGACATGGATAACTTCATGGAAATGCTGCAGGCAGTGCAGAAGATGAAAATGAGAAATGATACCTTACTTTCAGACCTTTTGCCCGCTTCCGAATATCAAAGAGTAAAAACATACTTCTCTAAAAAGAGTAGCATTATTCCTTTTTCTGTTTTAGAAACCTACAAACCGATGCTGGCTGCATCGTTGATCATGCAAACTGCTGCCAGTTGTGATCAGGCTATATCAATGGAGCAATTGGTTATGGAAGAGGCAAAGCAACATAGTAAAGAGATCAAAGGAATGGAAACAATGGCTTACCAGCTTAGCATTTTCGACAGTATTCCCTACGCCGTTCAGGCAAAGCAGTTGATTAACTTCATCAACGACAATGAGTCTGGCGAGAAAGCCAGTAAGGACTACCAGGAGATGGCAGCTGCTTATCGAAATCAACAATTAGATAAGCTGGAGAAATTAATTAATAAAGAGGAATTTGGGTTCGAACAGTTTTCTGAGTTGTTGTTGTACAAAAGAAATTACAATTGGGTTAACCAGCTGGAAAAGATACTCGCTTCTAAGTCAGTGGTGTTGGCAGTTGGTGCCGGACACTTACCTGGCGAAAAAGGCATTATTAAGTTGCTGAGAAAAGCAGGTTACACGGTAGAACCGGTGGAGAATAAAATGACCTCCAAAAACCTGCGTGTGCTCTGACTATTAAAACTGCTCCAGTCCCGAGAAAAAGAAGTCGCCTTCGATTTTGGCATTTTCATCACTGTCGCTTCCGTGCACGGCATTTTCACCAACAGACGTTGCAAACAGCTTCCGGATAGTCCCTTCTTCTGCTTTTGCCGGATCTGTGGCGCCTATGAGTGTTCTAAAATCAGTAACCGCATTATCTTTTTCAAGTATGGCAGCAATGATGACACCGCTGCTCATAAACTGAACCAGTTCACTATAGAAAGGCCGTTCTTTGTGAACAGCGTAAAATTCTCCTGCTTTTTCCTGCGTCAGTTTCGTCTGCTTTAATGCAACCACTCTAAAACCCGATTTGATAATTTTATCTAAAATAGCTCCTGCATGACCGTTCTTCATCGCATCAGGCTTTATCATCGTAAACGTTCTGTTACTCATAATCAATAAATTTTCGGCGCAAAAGTATAGGAATTTCTGTAATGGTACTTGTAAAAACCACCCCGTGTGCCAGTCAGCAACCGTTAGTACCAGTCACACGATACAGTTCTTTTTTCTTCGCTGCTTTGGGCCGCAAGCTCTATGATGCGAATGATATTTCTTGAGTGTTCTGGTTGCACTTCCAGGGCTGCATTGCCGCAAAGTGCATCATATACATTCTGGTATAAGCCCCTGTAATCGCCCGCCTCGCTTTTAACTTTACCTCTAAACTCAATGCCGTTATATTCCGTGTTGAGAATGCCCCAAATGGCTTCAGGCTCCACGCCCCAGTTAAGCGTGTTTTCAGGTGTGAGGCCGGCAATTAATGCTTCTTCCTGTACATCAATTCCATACTTTACAAAGGAACCATTGTTACCGAGAACGATATACCTGGGAAGTGGTTCTTTCACCAGCATCCCGCCTTTTACTGTTGCTTTTAGTTGCGGATATTCAAGGATAAGCTCAAAATTGTCAACGATCCTGCTGCCTTCCCTTTGTGCCCGAAGTTGTGCAGTTATCGCTGTGGGTAATCCAAATAACACAAGTACCTGGTCAAGCAGGTGTGAACCCAGGTCGTAAAGTACTCCTGTACCAAGATCTCCATCTTCCTTCCACGTTCCGGGCCGAAGCGTGTTTCTGAAGCGATCATAATGGGCTTCATATTCTGCAACTTTGCCGAGCAATCCCGAGCCAATCACTTTTTGTATGGTTTTGAAGTCACTGTCCCATCTGCGGCTTTGAAATACAGTCAGCAATCTTTGTTTCTCTTTTGCAAGAGAAATAAGTTCATCTGCTTCGGACGATCGAACTGTGAATGGTTTGTCCACCAACACATGCTTTCCTGCCGACAAGGCTTCTTTTGCAAGTTGAAAATGAGTGCGGTTTGGAGTAGCAATCACAACTAAGTCGATACTTTCATCTGCGAGAATTTCGCTGCTTTCCTTTACGACTTGTACAGCTGGATATCGGTGGTTGATGATATCAATATTTGGTTGCTTTGTTTCTCGTATTTTTCTTAATTGTAGCCCTGGTACAGCGCTGATAAACGGTGCATGGAATAATCTTCCGGCCATGCCAAAGCCAATCAATCCAACATTAAATTGCTTATTCATAAGGGTAGCAAATAAATGCATTTAGCAGCTAAATGCAGCAACTTATTTCTCATAGAATTCAATGGGTAGCCCATCAGGGTCGGCAATAAAAGTAAACCGCTTACCGGTATGTTCATCAATCCGAACCGGCTCTACAAAGATTTCCTTACGAACTAATTCCTCCACTATTTCACTGATCTGGTGAACTTCAAACGCCAGGTGGCGCATGCCTGTTGCTTCTGGTGAAGACACGCGCGGTGGGGGAGAAGGAAAGGAAAAAAGCTCAATCATGTAAGTTCCATTCAATGCAAGGTCCAACTTGTGTGAGTTTCGTTCCTGTCGAAAAACTTCCCTGATGATGTCGAATCCCAGCACTTCTGTATAAAATTTTTTAGACTTTTCATAGTCAGAGCAAATGATGGCGATATGATGAAGACGATTTAGCTTCAAGGATGTTTGATATTGGCGAGGTGAAAGACTTCTGATAATGTATAAACATTTACGGAGTTGGACTTGTGATTGCAAGCGTTAATCATGGCTTTAGCAACAATAGAAGCATGGATTGGCTTCATAGCCCCGAGGCCGGGAATGAGACAGGCGAATTTCAATACCGCAATTCCTATTTTCTCGCCTATTCTCGTTTCTTTTCTGTCGCCCGTTAACATGCCAGGCCGAATGATGCTGATGTTTGTGAACGGCAGCAGTTTAACGTCTCTCTCTATTTCACCCTTCATTCTTGAGTAAAACACCCGAGATTCCGGACTCGCATAAGCGGCTGAAACAAGCACGTAGTGTTGCACCTTATTTTCAGATGCTGCTTTTGCCACCTGGTATTGATAAGTATAATCGACGAGGTATTGTGCTTCTTTACTGCCAGCTGCTTTTAAGGTGGTGCCAAGTGTGGAGAACAACACATCGCCCTTCAATAGGTGTGCCCATGATCCGGTGTCATTGAAGTCAATTACGTGTTGGTGTGTTTTTGGGTGTTCGCTTTTAAGCTTGCGACGTGTGAAAACAATAACCTTCTTAAACACTGCATCATTTTGCAGTTGCTTTATGAGTTCTGTACCGACTAATCCTGTGGCCCCAATGACCAAAGCTGTCATGTGTATTTTAGAACAAATGTAATTCTTGTCTCCGGGCAAAAAATCACAACAAAATAACGGCTATTTAAACCGTGGAAGGACATGTCGGCCAAAGTCGTTTATGAATTTTTCCTGATCACGATTTACATTGTGTAAGATGATTGTTTCAAAGCCTAGTTCAGCGTACTGTCTTATCCATTCTACATGTTGAGCAAGGTCTGAAGAGACGTTCACCATTTCTGTAACATCTGCCTCTCTCACAAATTCAGCTGCTGCGTCGAAATGCTCTACTTTCCACAAGTCGCCTAATACTGTGCCTTGAAAAATGTTTGTGCGCCACTGATCGTACGCACCCTTCATTGCTTCTTCGTCGCTGCCGGCATATGATAGTTGCACTTTTAGATACATGGGCTTTCCTTCACCACCTCCTTTCCTGAACGCCTCTACTACTTTTTCCAGTTCCGGGATTGGCCGGTGAATAGTGATCATTCCATCCGCCCAGTCACCGGCCCATCCAGCAGTTTTTTCTGTAACCGCTGCTGCAAGCAACATCGGCGGCTTCTCAGGTCGTGTATATAATTTAGCATCTTCAATTTTCACTCTTCCTGAATGAGTGACGGTTTCGCCTTTGAACAACTGGCGAATGATCTGAACGCATTCAAGCAGCCGTTCATTTCGCTCTTCTTTCACGGGCCAGTTTTCACCAGTAATTTTTTCATTCAATGCTTCGCCACTACCTAGCGACATCCAAAATCTCTCTGGAAACATTTCGGAAAGTGTTGCTGCCGCTTGTGCTACAATAGCAGGGTGATAGCGTTGCCCGGGTGCACAAACTACACCACAAGGCAATGAGGTCGCCTGCATGACTGCGCCAAGCCAGGCAAAAGCAAAACCGCTCTGGCCCTGGCGTTCACTCCATGGATGAAAATGATCTGAAGAATTTATGGCCTGAAAACCCACTTGTTCTGCCAGAACAGACCACGTCAATAGTTCACTCGGCTTAAATTGCTCATGAGAGGCATGATACCCTATAATCGCCATCTGCAAAAAAGTTAAACGTCAATGGTGTCAAAATTCGCGCCTTATTGTTCATCCGTAACCGTGCTTCTTCACTTTACTTTTGTGTGATGAAAAAACTTGTTGTTCTCACGGGTGCAGGAATGAGTGCTGAAAGCGGGCTAAAAACTTTTCGCGACTCTGATGGATTATGGGAAGGCTATGATATCAATGAAGTGGCTACTGCAACAGCTTGGAAGCGAAATCCTGAGCTGGTGCTGGAATTTTACAACATGAGGAGAAAGAATGTACGTGAGGCTGAGCCTAACGCAGGGCATTTTGCATTGGCTGAGCTGGAGAAAGATTTTGATGTGCACATTGTTACTCAAAACATTGATGATCTGCATGAGCGGGCCGGCTCTTCAAAAGTGCTTCACCTGCATGGAGAGATTTTCAAAATGCGAAGTGAGAAAGATGAAACATTAGTGTACCCAATAAAGGGCGACATAAAAATGGGTGACAAAGCAGATGATGGAAATCAACTGCGCCCTTCAATTGTGTGGTTTGAGGAACCCGTGCCGATGATGGAGGAAGCGATAAAGGTGGTTAGAACTGCTGATACATTTGTTGTCATTGGAACCTCACTTGCAGTGTATCCCGCCGCCGGTCTTGTTAACTATGCACCGTGGCATGTTCCAAAATTTATTATTGACAAGCGGATCCCCACCACAAATTCGTTGTTTAAGCTCACGCTGATTGAAAAGCCGGCGACAGAAGGGGTGAAGGAGTTGCAGCAGTTGCTGACAAATATTGCCTGGAGCTAAGCAACAGTTTGCTTATGTCTCCTTTCGATATCCCAGGTTGAGTTGTGTTCTAAAACTATCCGTTCGGGAGCAGAGCGCTCCACGATAATCGATCACTTTACTGTTCGTGTATTTCAGTGAACTGGATGTTGTGTTCTGCAAGTTCTTGCAATATCGGTTTGTAAATTTCTTCACGTATGGGAATGTGAATGCCCGTGAGTTGAAGGTGGCCATTCAAAATCAATTTTGCCGCAATAGCCAGAGGAAGTCCTACGCATTTGGCCATTGCTGTTTTCATTTCATCTTCTCCTTTCACCACCAGCGTGCTTGTAAGCAACTTTTCTTTCCCTTGCTGATGGTAGCCGATTTTATGTTGCATAAGAACCATATCCCTGTCGCCTTGTTTTAATGCGAGCTTTTTTTCCAATGCAAACTGCAATACGTCTGCTGCACTGCACTTGCCCTTATTGATAATGGTCTTGTCATCGTCAAGGCCAAGATAAAATAGCTGTTGCAAAGTAAGTTTCGAATCGTGCATCCGTGCAGCGATGACCGCTGCCGCATTTGTTTTCAGATCATCGATATCTATTTCTTCCAGATCGCCTTTTTCGTTCACCAACATCAGCTCGTCATCGATGTCACTACTCTCTGCGTGCTCATGTTTTTCAACCAGCTTCACTAAGTTCTTGAGAAGGCCGTTGGTTTCTTCGAGTTGTTGTTGCAGCTTTTGTTCGAGCCACTTACCGAAGTTGTTGCTGTCCATGTGCTCTTTGAAAAATTCTTTCAAAGTTCTGTCGTCGGTATCATAAAACAGCGACTCATCCGTTAGGCGCAGATCCACAACGTTTTTCCAGCCATACATGAAGTCGGGATGACGTAAGGTGGCTCTTATAAAGCTTGTACAATCTCTTAGGTTATACAATTGCATGTACGGAATGGAATCGCGGTTTGGATACCAGCAATAAGGCTGATCATTAACGACCTTAATGTATTTTCTTTCCGAAAAGATATGGTTGTAAGTGATCTCCTCTATACGTCCGTTTTGCTGATACCTTGCTCCCTGCTTTCCTGCATTCACTAGGTTTTTTGGGTTCCAGCTGATTTTATAATGCCAGGGATTGTCATCACTTTCAGGAGCTACGAGGCCACCACAGCACGAAAAGAACGAGTTTATCGTGCCATTTTCCCTGTGTATGGAATCAATGATATGCATGGCACTCATGTGATCGATCCCAGGATCTAAACCCATTTCACAAAGAAAAAGTATACCTTCTGATGCAACGGAGTTGTGCATCTCTTTTAGTTGCTGATCTACATACGAAGCAGTAAGCAGGTGTTTCCTGAAACTGATACAATCTCCAGCAATTAAATAGTGAAGTGCAGGGGGCATGAGTGAGATTACAAGATCGGCAAGCTGAATATATTGCCTCCTTAATTGTTCATCTAAAACATCAAACGAAAGAGCCGTTGCACCATCAAACTCTTTTAGTTTTTCAAGAACTAATTCAAGGTGGGAATCAATAACTATCAAGCGCCAGTTTTCCTTAGCTGCACGCCGCATCAGGTATTCTATGAGATAAGTAGAGGACTTTCCGGCACCAAACAAAACGATTGTCCGCATGAAAAATAAATCAGTGCCTAAAGTAAGTAAATAGTGTGAGTAAGCCGAATGGCGGCTAAGGCCACAACACCTCAAATGTTCAACATGGCAGTTTTGTTTTCATAAGATTTTATGTTCAAGATCTTATGTTGCACTTTCACACCCCTTGACGATTTGGGAACATCAATTGTTTTTGAACTTTTGGGCTTCACCATATTCACGTAAAGTGTATCGGTGGTCAAAACCTGTCCATTTCTTTTCAAATAATCCAGCTGCACCGTTACTTTGTCAAGTAACTGTTCCGAATTGTTTTCTACTGTCAATTTCAAATCGTTAATGCCGCCTAGTAATCCTTTTTTATAATCGTTGTTTGTCAGTTTCACGAGCTTCCGGAGGTTGGCAGGTTTTATCTTTTTAGGTGTTGCCGTTGTGCTGTCTGGCACAAGTACAACTTCCTTCGATAATGCATTTTGAAAGTTCGAAGTGTTATCAAGGGGTTCTTTTGGTGTGGGGTAAAGAGCTGATGCATTGTCGGCCTTTACCAGGCCCTCGCCACTGGCCTTGATGAATCGGGTAATTAATACTGCAGATGCAAGGATCACGATACAAAAAAACAACGCCGCAAGCGGAAAAGTAGCAACCCCGCTGCGATGACGTTTTTCACCATGCACGGCCTGGTCCCTCGAACTTGTTCGGGAATACCGATCATTTATGGTATATGATGATGCCTCAACAGTTTGATTGACCTGTGCATAATCCACAGGTAGGAAATCTCGAAATTCCGGAACATCTGTCGCTCTTGTCCAAGCATTGCTCTTGCCCTCCATCCAAATCAAGTCTGTTGCCTGCACCATGCGTTTAGAATCATCAATAGAGTAGGGTCCAAGCTGTTCATCATCTCTCAAAATCCAGAATTTCATGACTGCTTATTTGCTATTACTAATGAAAAATCTATGCCTCAAGTTGAACATGTTTTCCTGGTAAGAAAAAAATATTAACAGCTATTTGCGTCTTCTGTGGGTTTCTTTCTTCTGCAAGCTTGCTTTTTGTCAGGTTTTTAGCCCCGGATGAGGTAAATTCGCAGCCCACAACACGCTATAAAACAAGTTGGTACTGAATGGAAGAAAACCTTCAACCCCAGGAAACAAACGACATCAACCGAATTATTCCGATCAACATCGAGGAGCAAATGAAAACCGCCTATATCGACTATTCCATGTCGGTAATAGTAGGCCGTGCGTTACCTGATGTGCGGGATGGTTTGAAACCGGTGCATAGACGCATCCTATACGCCATGAACCAGCTTGGGCTGGTATACAACAGACCGTTCAAGAAATCTGCACGTATTGTAGGAGAAGTTTTGGGTAAATATCACCCCCATGGCGACACCGCAGTGTATGATGCAATGGTGCGGATGGCGCAGGAATGGAGCATGCGGTATACGCTGATCGATGGACAAGGAAATTATGGCAACCAGGATGGTGACGGCCCGGCAGCAATGCGGTATACAGAAGCCAGGCTGGAACGGCTTACTGACTTCATGCTCAATGATATTGACAAAGACACTGTTGATTTCGGGCTAAACTTCGACGACTCGGAGCGGGAACCCACTGTGCTGCCGACTCGAATACCTCAGTTGCTGGTCAACGGCTCCAGCGGCATTGCTGTGGGTATGGCCACCAACATGATGCCTCATAACCTGAGCGAAGTGATTGATGGTTGTGTAGCGTTTATTGACAATCGCGAGATCACCATAGACGAATTGATGCAGTATGTGAAAGCACCGGACTTTCCTACCGGCGGCACCATCTACGGCATGGAAGGCATTAAGGCCGGATTTCATTTCGGAAGAGGACGAGTGGTGCTGCGCGGCAAGCTTCGTGTAGAAACAAAACCGAGTGGCAGGGAGCAGATCATCATATCAGAAGTGCCTTACCAGGTAAACCGAGATACTCTTTGCGACAGGATAGGTCAGCTGGTGAATGACAAAATCATTGAAGGTATAGCACATGTAAACAACGAGTCAAATAATAAAGAAGGTACTCGTGTAGTGGTTGATTTAAAGCGTGATGCTGTCGCTAACGTAGTGATCAACCAGCTGTACAAGTTCACGGAGCTTCAAACTAGTTATGGCATCAACAACGTAGCCCTGGTAAAAGGACGTCCACGAATACTTCATCTTAAAGAACTTATATCTGAGTTCGTCGAGTTCAGGCATGAAGTGGTTGTTCGCAGAGCGCGTTTTGAGCTTAGGGAAGCAGAAAAGAAAGCTCACATCCTCCAAGGCTACCTCATTGCTCTTGATCATCTCGATGAAGTAATTGCGCTTATCCGGGCTTCTGCTACTCCTGATACTGCCAAGGAAAACCTTGTGAATGCCGGATGGGGTCTCGATGATATACAAGCCAAGGCCATACTCGAGCTGCGCTTACAACGCCTCACAGGAATGGAGCGAGAGAAGATCAAGCAGGAATATGATGACCTGATGAAGCTGATTGCAGAACTAAAAGAATTATTGGCTAACGAAGGCCTCCGTTATGAATTGATAAAAAAAGAACTTCAGGAAATAAAAGATCGTTTTGGCGACGCCAGGAAAACTGAGATAACTTATCTCGATAACGAGGTTAGCATCAAGGACCTGATTAAGGAAGAAGATGTTGTAATCACGATATCACACCTTGGTTATATCAAGCGCACATCCGCCACCGAATACCGTTCGCAAAAGAGAGGCGGGAGAGGAGCTATTGGGGGCCGCACCCGCGAAGAAGATTTTATCGAGCACTTATTTGTAGCCTCTACTCACCACACGATGCTGTTCTTTACTCAGAAAGGCAGGTGTTATTGGTTGAATGTGTATGAAATTCCTGAAGGGGAGAAGAACAGTAAAGGCAGAGCTATACAGAATTTGCTTCAGATTTCTCCGGATGATAAGATCAGGGCCATTATAGACATCGCAGATTTGCAGGATGTGGAGTTTGTGAATAATCACTATATCATACTTTGCACGCAAAAGGGAGTGATCAAGAAAACTGCACTCGCAGATTTCAGCCGTCCCCGCCAAACGGGTGTTAATGCAATCACCATCAACGATGGTGACCAGCTACTTGAAGCCAGGCTTACAGATGGTAATTGCGAAATTATGATGGCTGTAAAAAGTGGGCGGGCTATTCGCTTTCCGGAAGAAAGAGTTAGGCCTACCGGAAGAGGTGCGATTGGAGTGGGTGGCATTGAAGTGGAAAATGATGAGGATGAGGTTGTTGGTATGATTTGTGTTAATCCTACAACTCCCGATAGAACGGTTTTGGTAGTAAGTGAAAAAGGCTTTGGAAAGAGGACTGCAGTGGATGAATACCGTATCACAAACAGAGGCGGCAAAGGTGTTAAAACAATTAGTGTAACGGACAAAACCGGAAAGCTGGTTGGCCTCATGGATGTATCAGAAACTGAAGACCTGATTATCACCTGCAAGAGTGGTATCACCATACGAATGAAAGTGGCTCATATTAGTGAGCAAGGGAGGGCTACCCAGGGAGTAAAGCTGATTAGAATTGACGAAAGAGATGAGATTGCAGCCATCACCAAAATTGATGTGCGGGTGGAAGAAGGAGTGGTAATCGATTCTGAAGAAGTGGGCCCGGACAATACAACCAATTTAGCTGAAGATTCATCTCAAGAAGATATTCCTTCATTATAATTCAATAAAACAATCACAATGCGCAAATTAATCTTCTCTGCATTAGTGGTGGCAACAAGCTTGACCATACATGCTCAAAAACTTGAAGATGTCCAGGAAAAAATTAGCAAGGGAAAATATGACGAGGCACAAGAGAAAATCGACAAGATCCTTGCCGACAGCAAAGGGCAGAAAAATCCTAATGCCTGGTACAACAAAGGGATTGTGTATTACAATTTAAGCCTTGATACCAATCGGAGAGACAAAGACTACATCGGCGAAGCTTACGAGGCGTTCATGAGATACTATCAAATGGATCCAAAAAATGTTACAGGAACGCTTTATCAAAATGGTCACCTGTTCCAACTTTATGATGGGTTCTTCAATGGAGGAGTAAAAACATTCAACACTAAGAACTACGAAACTTCATTCAGAAACTTTAGCCGTGCAGTAGCCGTTGAAGATTTCATCAACTCAAAGGGGTTCACTTATCCCGGTGTTGTTCTTCCAACATTGGATACCAGCCTGATCCTGAATACAGCAGCGGCCGCCGCCAAGGCCAATATGCAGGATTCCGCAATGAAGTATTATCAGCGCCTTGCAGATGCTAAGATCACGGGTGAAAACTACATAGAGATCTACCAATTGCTCGTAGACCATTACGGCAAAAAGAACGACCTCGCTAACCAGCAAAAATATCTTGCACTTGGTAAGGAATTATATCCAACCAGCGATTACTGGTACGAGATAGAGTTGGGTCCGATTCGTGAGGACAGGCCAAAGCTGTTTGCTAAATACGAGGAGCTTTCTTCCAAAAATCCTAAAAGCTATTATCTCACGTATAACTATGCTGTAGAATTGTTCAACTATCTATATGCAAGTGGAAAGCTACCGGCTGATGCCGCAACGTATACACCTAAAGTGGAAGGTGCTATTCAAAACGCCATCCAGGCAAATGCTACACCGGATGCTAATCTTTTGATGGTACGCTATCTTTCTGAGCAGATCTATCGCCTTGAGGACAGCACTCGTATGGTGAAGGGTACTAAGCCAGAGGATGTAAAAAGAAAGCAAACCCTCGTTACCCGTACCAATGCACTGTGGGATAAGATGGCGCCTTACGCAGAGGCCGCATTCAATGGCTATGCCACCAAAGAAGATTTGAAAGGATTTGAAAAAGGCAACATGAAATTTGTTTCTAATGTGCTGGTAGACTATCACAACATGAAGAAGCAGTTTGACAAAGCCAAAGGTTACCAGGATAAGGTAAAACAACTTGGAATATAAAATGACACCAGATGTATAGCGAAACCGGCCCCAAACACGGCCGGTTTTCTTTTAATCACCAGTTCATACCTTAAACATGCGAAATCTCCTCTTATTGTTGCTTTACATCCTGATTATTCCAGGCTGTAAAAAGGATGATACACCGCAAAATCAACAGGCAAATAACGCTGTGAAAAATGCAGCTTTACTCGAGGGCACCTGGAAGGTTTCAGCAGTAGTATCCGACAAAGCTTTTGATGTAGATGGCAATGGCACTGCGGAAACCGATCTCTATTCTGCGTCTCCCAATTGTGCCCGGCAGTTCGCTCTCACGTTCATTTCCGGGGGCACGGGATACGTACGTCCGGACTGCGTGACGGCAGAACGATCTATGACCTGGAACCTCACCAATGATGGCAACACGATCAATTATACCTTGTCCGGAACGGGAACCTTACAGGAGGATATTGTTATACTTAATGCCACTACGCTAAAAACAACTTCCAAGCTTCAGAGGAGCGGTGAAACTTATACGCTCTCCAACACTTATACAAAGCAATAGCACTTAACAGAGATAAATTCAATTCAGCATGACGCGGACCAACAAGGTGTTTTTCTTCTTGACATTGAGTTTGTTTGTCGGTTTAAAGGCAGCGGTAGCAGCAGAGAAGCTGAAAACCTGGGATGTGTTTGAACTAAGTCTGCAAGCGAAAAGAAACACTGCTAATCCCTACCTGGAAATACCCATTGCCAAAGAGGGCCTGGTATCCGCCACCTTCACTGCCACGGCAGGACCTGCTAAAGG
>DASQNW010000333.1:0-3697 GCA_035644775.1 Chitinophagaceae bacterium
AAGCTCCTTGGTTATGACCCTGCCGAGGCATTGAGGGATGGCGTGCAGTTCTTTTTCAAGCTCATTCACCCAGACGATATTTCGGAGCTTACCACAAAGAATAACGAAGCTTTGCAGCAGGCAAATGCACATCCGGAAAGGAATGACTTAATCCTGGAGTTTACGTATAGAATGAAACATCAGAATGGTAATTACAGATGGTTTCATACATACGGAACTATTTTCGACCGAAACAGCAACGGTCATGTGGAGCACGTCCTCAATATCTCACTTGACGTCACGGAACAGGTAGAGGCGTCAAAAAAGATTGAAGAGCAGGAGCACTTTATACAACACATTGCAGATGCATCACCTACCATTTTGTATGTGTATGATGTAGCGAAAGACTGTATTGCCTATGTGAATAGGGAGATATTTTTTGTGCTCGGTTATACCCCGGACGAGATCCTGGGCATGCGTGACAAAGTTGTAGAAACATTATATCATCCAGATGACATCCCCCTGCTCCCTGAAAGAAAACTCAGTGACAAGAAAATTCTTGAAACAGACATCATGCTTCAGTATGAGTGTCGCATCAAAAATAAAGAAGGTGAATGGCAGTGGTTTTTAGTTCGAGAAGTTGTTTTTAAAACAACAGAAAATGAAAAGGTATCTCAGATTGTAGGTGCTGCACTGGACATCAGCAAACGAAAGGATATGGAGCGGGTGCTACTCCAAAATTCATTTCAACTGGAGCAGTCAAATGCAAGTCTCGAAGAATTCGCTTATGTAGCCAGCCACGACCTGAAAGAGCCTCTCAGAAAAATTTCAACTTTCGGCGACCGATTAGAAGCCAGTCAGGCAGATAATTTAACACCAGAAGGCAAGCTGTATCTCAACAAAATAGTGGATGCATCTCAAAGGATGCAAGTCATGATCAACGACCTTCTGGCAATATCAATGATATCCGGAAACAAGTCATTTGAAAATTACAGCCTTCAGAAAATATTTGAAGAAGTGCTGCAAACACTTGAATTCAAAATAGAACAGAAGAATGCGATCGTGACGTCTGACAATCTTCCTGCAGCTACCATCATACCATCACAGTTTCGACAGTTGTTTCAAAACCTTCTAAGTAATTCATTAAAGTTCGCGAGGGAAAATGTACAACCTTTTATTTCTATCACCCATAGTTATGTTAGCCCCAAAGACGTTCACAGCTACCAGCTGGGTAATGCAGAGCAGTACCTGAAGATCGCCCTAACAGACAACGGAATAGGATTTGAAAACGAATATGCTCAACGGATTTTTGCGATATTTCAACGCCTGCATGGGCGTTCCGAATACGAGGGATCGGGAATCGGTTTAGCCATTTGCAAAAAGATCGTAGAGCACCACGGAGGCATTATCTATGCTTCAGGCAACCCTGATTCAGGTGCGAGTTTTACCATAATTTTGCCGGCATGAAACACAGGCACGTCATATTGATTGTAGATGATGATACAGATGATCGAGAGATCATTCGCGATGCATTTATGTCAAAACATGATGAAAACTGCGAATTTATCTTCATTGAAAACGGAGATAAGCTGCTTGAATATCTGCAGACCGAATCTAATGGCAAACTTCCTTCCGTAATAATGCTTGATCTAAATATGCCCGGTAAAGACGGCCGGGAGGTATTGAAAGATATCAAAACCAATGACACCTATAGAACAATTCCGATTGTTGTTTTTACCACTTCTTCTTCCTTGCGCGACAAACAGACTTCGTATCATCTTGGTGCTAACTGTTTTGTCACCAAGCCCGATACATTCAATAAGTTAGTAGAGTTGACTGATTCTATTGCGAGGCTGTGGCTTCCCGCATTATAGCTGGCACTATTCTTTTCAACCGGAACTGCATGAGAAATACGCAGTGGCATATCGGTTGCTTTGGCTTCGCGTATAAGGAATCAAACAACAAGCTCTTGAGCCTATTTTGAGTCTATTACCTCGAGGATCACCTCACCAACAGAAGCGTTGGGCATTTGTATCTTTAGCATAGCTGCCAAAGTTGGAGCAATGTCACTCATGTATACTTCTCTATGTGTTTTTCCAGGCTTTATTTTCCATCCAAACCAAAGCAGCGGAATATGAGAGTCGTAAGGATTCCACAAACCGTGAGTCGTTCCCGTACGACCACCACTGAACCATTGTGGTTTTAAAATAAACTGAACATCACCACTACGTTGTTGATTGTAGCCGTTCGAGACGAACATTTTAATTTTTGACGGCAGCGTTACTGTGTTCACTTCACTCAGCGGAAAGGCATTTGCAACTCCCTCTATCTCCAGAAGTTTGCTGCTGATGTACTGCGAAATGTCTTTCTTACTGGTTTTGCTTTGCTCAATAAGGTTGTTGTCCAAATACACCTGGTAGTTGATGATGCTTGATACAACACCTCCAACGCCAAACCTTTTTTGCACAGAATCACTCAGTTTTTTTTGCAATGCATATTCTCCAAACACTCGGCCAGGCATTTTGTGTTCTTCAGCAAACCCCGGCACGTGTGCCACGCCATGATCTGCCGTAAGAAAAATAAGGTACTGGCCTTTTCCAATCCTTGTATCAAGGTATCGAAGAAAATCGGCCATGTCTTTATCGAGGCGCAAATACACATCTTCTATTTCGATCGAATTTGGACCGAATGCATGTCCAACATAATCAGGTGTAGATAGACTAACAGCAAGAAAATCCGTATGCGCGGTTTTACCTAATGCCTCACCTTCAATAGCTGCCTTGGCCATATCGAAGGTGTAAGTATTTGCTTGAGGCGTATTCTTGAATGCCTCATACCTGTTGCTCCTTAGTGTATCGGTTATATGAGGAAAGGTGTTAGTTATACCTGCAAAACGACTTTCATATGGCTTGTCGTCTTCTGTAGATTGTTTATAGGTATTGATCGGATAAAGTGTTGTCCAGTTTTGCTTAAGATATGTGTCCGGAAGTTTTCTATCATTGAATTGCTTCAGCCACACTGGTAATGCTGTCATGTAATAGCTGCTCGTGATCCAACCGGCAACAGAGTTATCAAACCAATAAGCTGCATTGGCTGTATGTCCGCCTGGCAAAATAGCTCCCCGGTCTTTTAGAGAAATGGCAATTGTTTTGTTCCTGAAGTTGGATGCAATTCTCAGTTCATCGGTGATGGTGTTGCTCCACATGTTTTTGGGCGACATCTTCCCCGCAGCGGAGCTGCTTCCCACTGCATAGACGGAGTCATCGTCGGTGCAATACACTACCCTCCGGAGGTTTTTATCATACCAGTTGTTCCCAATTACACCGTGAAGCGCAGGTACACTGCCTGTGTACACTGTAGTATGCCCCACTGCTGTAACAGTGGGTGTATAGGGTATAAACGTGTTCTCACAACTGAACCCCTCCCTTAAGAGTCGTCTAATTCCATCATTTCTGTACCTGGCACTATACCGATACAGGAAATCCCAACGCATCTGGTCTACCACAATGCCGACGATCAACTTAGGAGAAGCCCCTGTACTTTGAGCAGCCGCAAGGTTTGTCGCCAGAAACAGACCAATTGAGAGAAAAAACTTCATGTGATCAGTGAATAAGGAACGGTAAATATAAAATACAAGAGCAAAAGATCTGTGATATCTGGTCTGCACATGTTTGAAACAACATTAAGGGAATACGTGATTGGTGACCTGATTCAAAAA